>NZ_JBWKJZ010000030.1:0-124130 GCF_056431945.1 Streptomyces sp. NPDC045778 | reverse complement strand
GGAGGAAGGAAATCACGCCAGGGGTGGGGGAGTTCGGGGGGGGGGGGGGGCTTTTGGGGGGGGGGGGGGGGGGGGGGTTGTGGGGGGGGGGGGGAAGGGGGGGGGGGGGGGGGGGGGGCCCCCCCCCCCCCCCCCCCCCCGCCGTCGTACTCCTACCTGTGCCTCACCTGCCGGTCGTACGGATCACTTGGTGATCACGATGGCGAGCAGGATGCCCGGGTTGTTGGTGTCGTAGTAGCCGATGACCGGCTGCCCGTACGCGAACGCCTCCTGTACCTGGTCGCGGGTGCGGTCGAGCGGGTTGATGAACACGCGCCAGTCCCCGTCCACGTACAGGTAGAGCAGCGTGGCCTGGCCGGGCAGCGGCTGGAGGACGTCCCAGAAGCTCTCCGCCACGTTGCCCGACAGGGCCTGGGTGGAGATCGTGGGCGCCTGTGCCTGCGGGACCTGCTGCTGGCCGAGCTGCTGGAGCAGCTGCTGGAAGGGCTGCTGCTGGCCGAGCTGCTGCATCTGCTGGCGCAGGTGCGGCGGGATCTGCTGGCTCTGCATCTGCTGCCCCGGGGCCTGCTGCTGGCCGATGCCCTGCTGGCCCTGCATCATGCCTTGCTGGCCTTGCTGACCGAAGGGCTGCTGCTGGCCCTGCTGACTCTGCTGGCCGAACGGCCGCTGCTGGCCGAACTGGCCCTGCTGGCCGGTCTGCGGCGGCGCGGTGCTCGGGCCCTGCTGCCCGTACTGCTGGCCGAAGGGCTGCTGACCGTACTGCTGCTGGGAGAACGGCTGCTGCTGGCCGAACGGTTGCTGTTGGCCGTACTGCTGCGAGCCGGGGGGCTGCTGACCGTACTGCTGGCCCAGCTGACTCATTTGCGGGGTGGTGCTCATGCGGGTGCCACCTTCCCTCAATGGTCGGTCCGTTTGCCTTGCTTCCTGCGCTTGCCGTGGTTCAGCCCGTGACGACCAGGCCCACGACCTCGTCGTCCGAGAACCAGACGCGTACGTCGGGGGACCCGCCCGCGAAGGCGGAGTGCACCGCCTGGCGGATCTCGGGCGTCGGGTGGTTCAGGTTGCGCCACTCCCCGGCCACGAAGAGCCGCAGGCGCGGCGGGAGTTCCGGCGGGTAGGGGAGCAGCTCGTCCCAGTAGCGCTCGGCGCGGCCCGAGCCCACCGCCGACGGCAGGAGCTTGGTGACCGCCGCCTTGATGTCGGGGCGGTTGCCGATCCGCTGGGACGCCGGTCGGCCCGGGGCGTCCTGCTGCGGCGAGCCCGTCGCCCGGAGGACCGCACGCGCCCGCGCGGACGTCATCGGCTGCTGGCCCGCCGCCTTGAGCATGCCTTGCAGCGAGACGACCGCGCCGACCACGATCGGTGCCGCCGATGACGTGCCGGAGAACGTGTCGGTGTACCAGGCGATCTCCTCCACACCGCCCTGGAGGTCGCCCGGCTGGTTCCAGAAGCCGCCCGTCGTCGTGGTCTCGCGGCCCCAGCCCTGCGCGTCCACGCGCGCCCCGTAGTTGGAGAACGCCAGGCGCGAGCGGTCCGGGCCGTGGTCACGGCCGTGCGTACCGGGCGGCGGCGCGCCCGCGCCGACCAGGACGGCGTCGGACGACGGGTTGGACGGGTTGAACGGGTTGCGCCACCAGGACGGGAACTCGTCCGGACGGCGCTCGTACAGCGCGTCGTCGAGCGACTCGGAGCCGTTGCCCGCCGCCCCGACGACGATGACGCCCTTCGCCGTGGCGTAGCGGACCGCCGCGTAGTCGTCGGGCCACCACTCGACGGCGATGTAGCCGCGCTGGTCGTCGCGCTCCTCGTAGTCGAATTTCGGCCCGGGCCTGTGCAGTTCGATGAGGATGACGTCTCCGGGCGCGAGCCGGTCCGCCGCCGCGTGGATGGTCGCCGCAGTGCCGCTGGGGAGGAAGGAGGCGGCCGCCGTCACGGCGTCCGGCACGATGCCGGTGACGCCTGCCGGGCTGCGGTCGCCGCCCAGCACGCCGACGACGGCGGTGCCGTGGTTGCGCCAGGACAGGTCCTGGACCGGGGTGCCGATGACCACGCCCGCGAGCTTCGCGGACAGGTCCTCGTGGCTGAGCTGCCAGGCGCCCTCGATGTCGATGACGGTCACGCCGGCACCGCCGCCGCCGAGCCGCTGCCAGGCCCACTGCGCGTCCACGCCCTCCGGGGCCGGGCCCAGATAACCCTGGCGGCCGGTGAAGTCGGGGGTGACCGGGGCGCCTTCCTTGCGGCGCCTGCCCTCTTCGGGCTCGCCGGCGCCGCCCTGCCGCCCGATCGCGCCGAGCGTGGCGGGGACCGCGCCGGGTTTGACGTACGCCGTGTCGATGCCGGGCAGCGCCGACATCCGCGCGCGCAGCTCCGGGGCCCGGTCCGCGCCGCCGCGCACCCGGTAGAAGAGGGTGAGGTCGGGCACGTCGTCCACCGCGCCCGCCGCCGTCGCCCGGAGCCGGTCCTCGCTGCCGAACAGCGGCTCCAAGGTGAGTTGTTCGTCGCTGAGGAACATGTTCAGGGCCGAGACGTCGGCGCCCGTCGCCGAGCGGACGCCGTCCTCCTGGGCGCGCAGCCGGGCCTCCGGCCGTGCGACGACGATGAGTTCCTGCTCGGCCGCCCGATAGGTGAATCCCGCTCCGTCGGGTCCAGGGCCACTGCCTCCCGGATCGCCGCCCTGCCGCACCTGGTCGGTCATCGCTTCACCGCTCCCTTCGGTTCCCGGACCTCGGGCGTTCGGTCGCTGCACACCCTGCTACCGCTGGGCCGGGACGTCCAGCCCCCTTTCCCAGAACGGTGTTTGAACAGAAGTTGATGAGGGAACCGTGTGCAATTCATCGACAATCCCGTGTCACGGCGCAAACCGGCCAAAGGTAGCGAGACGGGTGGGGTGGGAGCGCACACGGAGGGCGCGCGGGCACACGAAAGGGGCGGCACCGCGTGGGTGCCGCCCCTCCGGGCCGCTGCCGGTCGGCCGGTGCGTCCGGGGACGCGGCCGCTCAGTCCTCGGAGGAATCCCCGGGTCCGTCGGCCGACTCGTCGGTCGGCTTGTCGGCTGGCTCGTCGGCCGAGGTGCCGCCCGTGCCGCCGTCGGGCTTGTCCTCGCCTTCGCCCTTGTCGAGAGCCTCGCTCTTGTCCAGGGCCTCGCCCTTGTCCTCCGGTGACGGCTTCGCCGGGGATCCGGGGCCGGGCTCCGCGCCCGCCTCCGCGCGCGGCTGCGGCTTCGGCGGGCGGGTGCGCTCGCTCGGGGTGTCCCGCAGATAGGCCGCGCCCTCGCCTTCCGACGCCACGCCGCCGACCTGGCCGGGGCCGCCCCCGTCGCGCCGCCGCAGATAGCGCTCGAACTCGCGGGCGATGGCCTCGCCCGAGGCCTCCGGCAGCTCCGCGGTGTCCCGTGCCTCCTCCAGGGACTGCACGTACTCGGCGACCTCGCTGTCCTCGGCGGCCAGCTGGTCGACGCCGAGCTGCCAGGCGCGCGCGTCCTCCGTCAGCTCGCCCAGCGGGATCCTGAGGTCGATCAGGTCCTCCAGGCGGTTGAGCAGCGCGAGCGTCGCCTTCGGGTTCGGCGGCTGCGAGACGTAGTGCGGCACCGCGGCCCACAGGCTGACCGCGGGGACGCCCGCGTGCGTGCACGCCTCCTGGAGGATGCCGACGATGCCCGTCGGGCCCTCGTACTTCGTCTCCTCCAGGTCCATGGTGCGCGCCAGGTCCGGGTCGGAGGTGACGCCGCTGACCGGGACCGGCCGGGTGTGCGGGGTGTCGCCGAGCAGCGCGCCCATGATCACGACCAGTTCGACGCCCAGCTCGTGGGCGAAGCCGAGCAGCTCGTTGCAGAACGAACGCCAGCGCATGGACGGCTCGATGCCCCGCACCAGGACGAGGTCGCGCGGCTTGTCGCCGCCGACGCGCACGACCGAGAGCCGCGTCGTCGGCCACGTGATCTTGCGCACGCCGCCGTCCAGCCACACCGTGGGGCGGTTGACCTGGAAGTCGTAGTAGTCCTCCGCGTCCAGGGCCGCGAAGACCTCGCCCTTCCACTCCTTGTCGAGATGCGCGACCGCGGTGGAGGCGGCGTCGCCGGCGTCGTTCCAGCCCTCGAACGCGGCCACCATGACCGGGTCGATCAGCTCGGGTACCCCCTCGAGCTCGATCACCCAGGCCTCCTTCCGACGTTCTCCTCTAAGTACGCCCCAACCTTACGGCGTCCCGCGGGGGCCTCCGCAGCCCCCCGGCGGCGCCGAGTGCCGGATCACTGCCCAGGTCAACCGCCCCTCACTCCTGCCCTTCCGGGTGGAGCCGCGCTGGCCGGGACTCAGAGGGTGGAGCGCAGCCACTGCTCCACGCTCGCGATGTGCACGGTCGCCCAGGACCTGGCCGCCTCCGCGTCCCGGTCGCGCAGGGCGCCGAGGATCGCCCGGTGCTCGTGCAGCGTGCGGCTGACCGCGTCCTCCTGGGTGAGGCCGCGCCAGACGCGGGCCCGCGTCGTCGGCCCGGACAGGCCGTCGAGCAGCGAGCACAGGACGGAGTTCCCCGACGCCTGCACGATGACGCGGTGGAACTCCAGGTCGCAGGCCACCAGCTCCTCCACGGACGGCGCGGTGCCGAGGGCATCCAACTGCTCCGTGAGGGTGTCCAGTTCCGCCTCACTGATCCGCGCGGCCGCCATCGCCGTCGCGGCGGGCTCCAGGATGCGGCGTACGGCGAGGAACTCCAGGACGGTGTCGTCGCGGTGGAAGTCGACCACGAAGCTCAGGGCCTCGAGCAGCAGCTGCGGATCGAGACTGGTGACGTACGTGCCGTCGCCCTGCCGTACGTCGAGGATGCGGATCAGGGAGAGCGCGCGCACCGCCTCGCGCAGCGAGTTGCGGGACAGGCCAAGGTCGGCGGCCAGTTCGCTTTCCTTGGGGAGACGGTCGCCGGGGCGCAGCGCGCCCGAGACGATCATGCCCTTGATCTTTTCGATGGCCTCGTCCGTGACAGCCATGGGGACCTCGCCTCGGGGAAGAGCAGCAGGAAAGGACATCGGACGCCCAGGAAGACCCTAATAGGACAATAGACATCCGATGTATCGGCTCATTATGTCCCTCGGAGCCCTGCGGGGAACCGGGTTCAGCCGAAGCGTTCGATCCTGATCCGGTCCACCGGCTGGCCGCCGTCCACCAGGAGCCGGGATGCGTGCTCGGCGAAGCCGTTGGAGCCGCAGATGTACGCCTCCCAGCCGTCCTCGGGGCGTCCGGCGCCGAGGTGGGGCGCCAAGTGCCCGGCGTGCAGACGTCCTTCGGCGCGGGTGAGGATCACGTCCGTCTCGTCGCCGTACTCGTCGGCGTACAGGAGATCGGCGCGGGTGCGGGCCGAGACGAGCAGGCGCAGCGGCACCGTCAGGCCGGCCCGCCGGTGGTGGCGGACCATCGACATCAGCGGGACCACGCCGGAGCCCGCCCCGAGCAGAAGCGCGGGCCGGTCGCCGGGCCAGGCGAAGAAACCGGACAGCGGGCCGCGCACCTCGACGGTGTCACCCACCCGCGCGACCGTGTGCAGATGCCCGGAGACCTCGCCGCCCGGCACGTGGTCCAGGGTCAGCTCGATCTCCCCGCTGTCGTCCGGGGCGGACGCCAGCGAGTAGTGGCGCTGGGCGACATAGCCGTCCGCCGCGGTCAGGCGCAGCATCAGGTGCTGGCCCGGCAGATGCCCCTGCCACGCGGGCACCTTGAGCCGGAAGGTCGCCGCGGCGTGCGTCTCACGGCGGATCTCCGTGATCAGGGCCTGCTGCCAGTGGGCCGCGGTCTGCTCGCTCACGGCGATGCGCCCGGGCACCGCGAAGGCGCTCGGGGGCACGAAAGGGGTGAAAGGAGTGAAAGGGGTGGAAGGGTCGAAAGAGGGGCCGGGCGCCCCCGAGGAGGTGTCAGTCACCGGCGTACCGTTCCTCACGCCACGGGTCGCCCCGGTGGTGATAGCCGTTCTTCTCCCAGAAGCCGGGCTCGTCGTGGTCGAGCAGCTCCAGGCCCGCGATCCACTTGGGGCTCTTCCAGAAGTACAGGTGCGGCACGACGAGCCGGGCGGGCCCGCCGTGCTCGGGCGGCAGCGGCGCCCCGTCGTACTCCCAGGCGATCCAGGCCCGCCCGCCGGTCACGTCGGCGAGCGGCAGGTTCGCGGTGTAACCGGTGTGGGAGTACGCGACGACGTGCGTGGCGGCGGGCAGCGGGCCGCCTGCCCCGGCGAGGAACGCGTCCACGCTCACGCCGCCGAAGCGCACGCCGAACTTGGACCAGCTCGTCACGCAGTGGATGTCGCCCCGGTACTCGGACGCGGGCAGCGCGTGCGCCTCGTCCCAGGTCCAGGTGCGCGGGCCGGCCACGAGCCCGCCGACGCGGAACGTCCAGTCGGCGGCCGCGAGCCGGGGCGTGACCTCGGCGGAGAGCACGGGCCAGGTGTCGCGGGCGTCGTACTGGCCCGGCGGCAGGCGCGGGTCGCGGTCGGCGGCACGGGCGCGCCCGGTGAAGCCGCGCGTCGGCGCGGGGGGCTGCGCACTCATGACAGCCGCGCGGGCGCGGCCTGGGCCACGGCCTTGCTCAGGGCGCGGAGCACGCGCGGTTCGTCCAGGGTGAGCAGGGCCCGGTCGCGCATCAGGACGCGGCCGTCGACGACGGTGTCACGCACGTCGGCGCCCGCTGCGGCGTAGGCGAGCGTCCCGTACGGGTCGTGGCGCGGCGCCAGGTGCGGCCGGTCGAGGCCGACGACGATCAGGTCGGCGCGCTTGCCCGGCTCCAGGGAGCCGAGCCGGTCGCCGAGGCCGAGCGCCCGCGCCGACTCGATGGTGGCCATCCGCACGGCCTGCTCGGCGCCGACGGCCGTCGGGTCGCCGCCCGCCTTGTGCACGAGCGCCGCGAGGCGGACCGCGCCCAGCACGTCCAGCGTGTTCGAACTCACGGCGCCGTCCGTGCCGATGCCGACCGTGACGCCCGCGTCGAGCAGATCCGGTACGCGCGCGATGCCGCAGCCCAGCTTCAGGTTCGACGCCGGGCAGTGCGCGACGGACGTACCCGTGCGGGCCAGCGTCGCGATCTCCGCGTCGGTCAGCTCGACGGCGTGCGCGAGGAGCGTGTCCGGGCCGAGCACGCCGAGCGAGTCGAGGAGTTCCACGGGCCGCATGCCGTACCGCTCCCTGACCAGGTCCACCTCGGTCGTGTTCTCGGCGGCGTGCAGATGCAGCAGGGCGTCGTGGGCGCGGGCCAGCGCGGTGATCGCGGCGAGCTGGTCGGGCGCCAGGGTGTACGCGGAGTGCGCGAAGAGGACCGGCCTGGTGCCCGGCGCGGCGGGGCGTGCGGCCAGCCAGGCACCCGCCCAGCCGAGCCGCTCCGCGTACGGGCGGCCGTCCGGCGGCCCCGGCACGTCCATGAACGTCGGCCCGGTGAGCAGCCGCCACCCGGCCTCGCGCGCCACCTCTTCGGCGGCCTCGTGGAACCAGTACATGTCGAGCGCGGTGGTCACCCCGGCGCGCACCGACTCGGCGATCGCCGCCCGCAGGCCCACCGCGACGGTCTCCGGCGTGAGCAGCTCGGCCTCGCGCGGCACGACCCGCTCCAGGAAGCCCTGGAGGGTGACGTCGTCGGCGGTGCCGCGCAGCAGCGTCATCGCCAGGTGCGTGTGCGTGTTGACGAGCCCCGGCAGGACGAGACAGCCGCGCGCGTCGATCTCCTCGGCCGGGGCGTACTCGGCGCGGAGCCGCTCGGCCGGGCCGACGGCCGCGATCTCGCCGGCGCGCACGGCGACGGCGCCGTCGCTCACCACGGTGCCGGACGCGTCGAGGGTCAGGACGTCGCCGCCGTGGACGAGGAGGTCTAGGGGGAGCATGTGGCGCGTATCTCCAGGGTGTTTCCGCGGGCGGTTCTCGCCGGGCTCAGCCGGCCTGCGCGGGGACGTCGGCGGCCAACAGGCGCAGCGCGTCCAAGGTTATCCGGGCGCCGCGGGCGACTCCGTCGGCGACCACCGTCCGGTGCGGGTCGTAGCCGCCGGTGGCCTCCTCGTCGACCAGCTCGTCGGCGTTCGCGCCGTCCACGACGAGCGCCCCACCCGCGATCAGACCGCGCGTCGAGGCGAACACGTACAGGGCGCTCAGCTCCATCTCGATGGCCGCGATGCCCGCCCGCTCGTACGCCTCTACGGGCAGCGGCACGAAGCCGGGCTGGAAGGCGGCCCGCGTCCACACCACGCCCCGGTGGTGCGGGGCCCCGGCGGCCCGCGCCGCACGCGTCAGCGCGAGCACCGCTTCCGGCGCCCCGAACGCCGGGTACTCCACCGGGATCAGCTGCCCCGTCACGCCGTCGTCGCGTACCGCCGCGTCCGCGATGACCAGGTCGCCGGCCGCGATGCCGGGCCGGATCGCGCCCGCCGTGCCCAGCCGGATGAAATGCGTCACACCCGCCTGCGCCAGCTCCTGGAAGAGCAGCAGCGCCCCGGGCGCGCCCACGCCGTGCGAGGCCACGACGACGGGCAACTCCTGCCAGACACCGGTGTACGTGCGGTACTCGCGGCGGTACGACACCTCCTTCGCGTCGTCGAGGAGGTCCGCGACGGCTGCCGCGCGGGCGGGGTCACCGACCACGACGGCGTACGGGGGCAGCCCGGCGCGGGGCACGCCGGTGATGGGCAGCGGTGCGGGGGACGCCGGGGTCATGGTCATCTGCGCGCTCCTGGCTGGGCTCCGAGGGCTCCGAGGCTTCGGGGGAAGTGTGCCGGGAGCCGCCCGCGGCCCCCGCGCCGGGGTGGCCGGGCGGTCCGGAGCCCCCGGCCTGGCCGGGCGGGCCGCCGTCACGAGGGGTCCCACAGCCGGGACGGCGCCTCCGCGCGCACCACCGGCGCGATCTCCTCCGCGAAGCGCTGGAGCGTCTCGATCTGCTCGCCGCGCGGGAGGCCGAACCCGTCGACGGTGATGGACTGGAGGTCGTGCCGGTACACCTCGTGGTAGCCGAGGATCTTGTCGATGATCTGCTGCGGCGAGCCGATCAGCTGGGGCCCGTCGGCGATCGCCTCCTCGATGGTGCGGAAGGGCGTGTTGTAACCCGCCTTGCCCTCCAGGTGCGGCTTGAAGGTCTGGCGCACCTTCGCCTCGTAAAGGTCCCGGTAGCGGCTCACGGCCTGCTCCGCGCTGTCGGCGACGAGCAGCCCGCCCGAGCCCGCCGCCACATGGGCGTTCGCCGGGTCGTGGCCGTGGGCCTCGAACCGCTCGCGGTAGTGCGCGATCAGCTTCGCGTACGCCGCCCGCGGCTGGATCGCGTTGGCGGTGAACAGCGGATCGCCGTGCTTGGCGGCGAGTTCGGGGGAGTTGAGCGAGGTCGCCGAGCCGTGCCAGACGCGCGGCGGCCCCGCGTACGGGCGCGGCACCGTCGTCACGTCCTTCAGGGCGGGGCGGAACTCGCCCTCCCAGTCGACGTTCTCCTCCCGCCACAGCCTGCGCAGCAGCTCGTACTTCTCCTCCTGGAGGTCCCACTGGCGGGCCTCGTCCAGCCCGAACAGGTCGAAGTGGCCGGCCTCCGCGCCCTTGCCGATGACCAGCTCCACGCGCCCGTGCGAGAGCTGGTCGAGCGTCGCGTAGTCCTCGGCGATCCGCACGGGGTCCAGGATCGCGACGACGGTGACGCCGGTCAGGAGCCGGATGCGGGACGTGCGGGCCGCGAGCGCGCCGAGGACGGCCGTCGGGCTCGACGACAGGAACTCGCCCGCGTGCCGCTCGCCCACCGCGTACGCGTCGTACCCGAGCCGCTCCGCCTCGACGCCGACCTCGACGACGTCGGCGAACCGGTCGGCGGCGGTGGCCAGTTCACCGGTCAGCGGATGCGGGGAGTGGGAGATGAGGGAAAGCACTTGAAACTTCATGCTTCAAAGGTGCGGGTCGAACGTTGCCGCGGTGTGGCGGCGGTATGGCACCCCCTGTAGAGGCATGCGTAAGGGGCGGTCGCCATGGCGACCGCCCCTTACAGATCACTCCTGGGTCAGCTCTTCTTGCCCAGCAGGTCCTCGACCTTGCCGCGGACCTCGTCCGTGGCCAGGCCGCGGATCGTCAGGGTCGTACGGCGGCGCAGCACGTCGTCGGCCGTCTCGGCCCACTCGTTGTCCCGCGCGTACACGACCTGCGCCCAGATCTCCGGGGCGTCGGGGTGGACGCGCTCGGCCAGCTCCGGGTTCTCGTTCGCCAGGCGGGCGATGTCGAAGGACAGCGAGCCGTAGTGCGTCGCCAGGTGACGGGCGGTGTCCGGCGCCATGCGCGGGCCGGGGGCCGGGCCGTCGACGAGCAGCCGGTGGGCGACCGCGCGCGGGTTGGCGATGCCAGGCAGCGGCAGCTTCTTGGGCAGCGTGGAGATCGGCTCGTAATCGTCGCCCAGCGGGTGGCCCGGCAGCGACTCCAGCTTCTTCATGATGGTGCGGCCGATGTGGCGGAACGTCGTCCACTTGCCGCCCGCGACCGACAGCATGCCGCCGCGGCCCTCGGTGACGACCGTCTCGCGCTTGGCCTTGGAGGTGTCGCCCGGGCCGCCGGGCAGCACCCGCAGACCCGCGAACGAGTACGTGATCAGGTCCCGGGACAGCTGCTGGTCCCGGATCGAGAACGCGGCCTCGTCCAGGATCTGGGCGGTGTCCTGCTCGGTGACCGAGACGTCGCGCGGGTCGCCCTCGTACTCCTCGTCGGTCGTGCCGAGCAGCAGCATGTCCTCCCACGGCAGGGCGAACGTGATGCGGTACTTGTCGATCGGCGTGGCCAGGGCGGCCTTCCAGGGGGCGGTGCGCTTGAGGACCAGGTGCGCGCCCTTGGACAGGCGGATGGAGGGAGCCGCGTTGGCGTCCTCCATCGAGCGCAGGTGGTCGACCCAGGGGCCGGTGGCGTTCAGGACGAGCCGGGCGTTGACGCCGAACTCGTCGCCGGACCTGCGGTCCTTGAGGTCAGCGCCCGTCACCCGGCCGTTGGTGAAGCGCAGGCCCGTGACCTCGGCGTGGTTGAGGACGACGGCGCCCGCCTCGACGGCCGCGCGGACCGTCATCAGGGCCATGCGGGAGTCGTTCATCTGGTCGTCGCCGTACACCGCGACGGCCTTCAGGTTGTCGGTGCGCAGCTCCGGCACGTCCTGCGCCGCCTTGGCGGGGGAGAGCAGGTGGCCGACGCCGTCGCCGAACGCGGAGAGCGCCGAGTAGGCGAACACGCCCGCGCCGAGCTTGGCGGCGCCGTGCGGGCCGCCCTTGTACACCGGCAGGTAGAAGGTGAGCGGGTTGGCGAGGTGCGGTGCCACCTGACGTGACACCGCACGCCGCTCGAAGTGGTTCTCCGCCACCAGCTTCACCGCGCCGGTCTGCAGGTAGCGCAGACCGCCGTGGAGAAGCTTGGAGGAGGCGGAGGAGGTGGCGCCGGCGAAGTCACCGGCGTCCACCAGGGCCACCCTGAGACCCGACTGCGCGGCGTGCCAGGCGGTGGAGATGCCCAGGATGCCGCCGCCGATCACCAGGAGGTCGTACGCCGCCTTGGAAAGGCGTTCCCGGGTCTCGGCACGGCTCGGGTTGCCGCCGGCCGACGGCGGCGTCCCGAGTGCCGAGATGACGGGGCCGCTCTCTAGGGTGGTCATGGTTATTGCTCCTCGTCAGCTGAGCTGTGGTCAGCTCTCGTCTTCGAGCCAGCCCATGGTCCGCTCCACGGCCTTGAGCCAGTTCTTGTACTCACGGGCGCGGGTGTCCGCGTCCATGCGGGGGGTCCATTCGGCGGCCCGGCGCCAGTTGGCGCGCAGGTCGTCGGTGGAAGACCAGAAGCCGACGGCCAGGCCGGCGGCGTAGGCGGCGCCGAGGCAGGTCGTCTCGGCCACCATCGGACGCACCACGGGCGCGTCCAGGAAGTCCGAGAGGGTCTGCATCAGCAGGTTGTTGGAGGTCATGCCGCCGTCGACCTTGAGGGCCGCGAGCTCGACGCCGGAGTCCTTCGTCATGGCGTCGGTGATCTCGCGGGTCTGCCAGGCGGTGGCCTCCAGGACGGCGCGCGCGATGTGCGCCTTGGTGACGTACCGGGTCAGACCGGCGATCACACCGCGGGCGTCGGAGCGCCAGTACGGGGCGAAGAGACCGGAGAAGGCCGGGACGAAGTAGGCACCGCCGTTGTCCTCGACGCTGGAGGCCAGCGTCTCGATCTCGGCGGCGGACTTGATGAGGCCCATCTGGTCGCGCATCCACTGCACCAGGGAGCCGGTGACGGCGATGGAGCCCTCGAGGGCGTAGACCGGCTTGGCGTCGCCGATCTGGTAGCCGACGGTGGTCAGCAGGCCCGAGTACGAGTTGATGGCCTTCTCACCGGTGTTCATCAGCATGAACGTGCCGGTGCCGTACGTGGACTTGGCCTCGCCCTCCTCGAAACAGGTCTGGCCGAACAGGGCCGCCTGCTGGTCGCCGAGGGCGGAGGCGACCGGGATGCCGCCGAGGAGGTCGCCGAGCTTGCCGCCGGTGACCTCGCCGTAGACCTCGGCGGAGGAGCGGATCTCGGGGAGGATCTGCATCGGCACGCCGATGGAGTCACAGATCCGCTCGTCCCACTGCATGCTGTGCAGGTCCATCAGCATGGTGCGGGAGGCGTTGGTGACGTCGGTGACGTGCTTGCCGCCGTCGACCCCGCCCGTCAGGTTCCAGATGACCCAGGAGTCCATGGTGCCGAAGAGGATGTCGCCCGCCTCGGCGCGCTCGCGCAGGCCCTCGACGTTGTCGAGCAGCCAGCGGGCCTTGGGCCCGGCGAAGTAGGAGGCCAGCGGCAGGCCGGTCTCGCGCCGGAAGCGGTCCTGGCCGACGTTGCGCCCCAGCTCCTTGCAGAGCGCGTCGGTGCGGGTGTCCTGCCAGACGACGGCGTTGTACACCGGCTCGCCGGTGTTCTTGTCCCACAGCAGCGTGGTCTCACGCTGGTTGGTGATGCCGATGGCCTTGATGTCGTCGCGGGTGATGCCGGCCTTCTCGACGGCTCCGGCGACGACCTCCTGGACGTTGGTCCAGATCTCCGTGGCGTTGTGCTCGACCCAGCCCGGCTTGGGGAAGATCTGCTCGTGCTCCTTCTGGTCGACGGAGACGATGCGGCCGTCCCGGTCGAAGACGATGCAGCGGCTGGACGTGGTGCCCTGGTCGATCGCGGCGATGAAGGGGCCTGCGGTGTGCGCGTCGGTCACGGTGTGCTCCTGAAGTACGTCGTGGTCGGTAGTCGGCTGGTTCGCTCAGAACAGCTTGAAGATGTACGCGGCGAGAGCGCCGCCGATCAGCGGACCGACCACGGGAATCCACGCGTACGACCAGTCGGATCCACCCTTGTTGGGGAGCGGGAGCAGGGCGTGGACGATGCGGGGGCCGAGGTCGCGGACCGGGTTGATGGCGTAGCCGGTGGGGCCGCCGAGCGAGAGGCCGATGCCCACCACGACGAGCGCGGTGATCAGGGCGCCCAGGGTGCCGAGGCCGTTGCCGCCGTCGTTGAGGCCCTGGGTGAGGATCGCCAGGACGAGCACGGTCGTGGCGATGATCTCGGTGATGAGGTTCTGTACGACGTTCCGGATCTCGGGGCCGGTGGAGAAGATGCCGAGCACGGGACCGGCCGCGGGGGCCGCCTTCTGGTCGACGAGGCCTTCCTCGGCGGGCTGCGCCTTGAGGATCTCGGGGTCCGTGAGGTGGGCCTGGAACTGCCCGTAGTACGTCGCCCACACGAGCACGGCGCCGATCATGGCGCCCAGGAGCTGCGCGCCCAGGTAGAGCGGCACGTCGTTCCACTTGGTGCCGCCCTCGACCGCGAGGCCGATGGTGACCGCCGGGTTCAGGTGAGCGCCCGAGACGCCGCCGGCCAGGTAGGCGGCCGTGAGGACCGCGAAGCCCCACCCGAAGGTGATGGCGAGCCAGCCGGCGTCCTTGGCCTTCGAGCGCTTGAGCGTGACGGCGGCGCACACGCCACCGCCCAGCAGAATGAGAACGGCGGTACCGATGGTCTCGCCGAGGAAGATGTCGTGGCTGGACACCCGCGACTCCTTTGTCCTTCGTCCAGGGGAAAGCCGAACCCCGGGTCCCTCCGGTGGTCCGCGCCCTCAGGTGAGAGCGTTGCCGGCCCTTGGCTCGCCCCACTCTAACGCGTAATGCCGTTAGCTGTTCGACAATGCCGACCGGTGGACGCGAGTCTGACTCTGGGGTTACCAGCGCGTCAAGACTTCTGTAATTGAAAACACGATCGTTATTGATCGTTTCGCCCTATCGGTGGGAGGGCCCCCTGTCGCCCTTCGGCGGGAGGGCCCCTGTCCCCCTACCGGTGGGCGGCCCCCTGTCGCCCTCTCGGGGGCGGACCCCTGGCTCCGGGAAGGGGCGGGCACGGGGGCGCCCCGCGAGGGCCCCGCCGCGGTCAGAACCGGCTCGCGCCCAGGTCCCGCGAGACCGCCCGAGCGCAGTCCCGCACCGCCGCGATCAGCTCGGGCCGCAGCTCCCCGTCCGGGCACACCCGCTCGACGGCGCCGGTGACCCCGACCGCCCCCACCGGCATGCGCCGCCGGTCGTGGATGGGCGCGGCCACGGAGGCGATCCCCTCCCAGGTCTCCTCCTCGTCGGTCGCGTACCCGCGCGCCCGCGTGAGGTCGAGGACCCCCTCGAACTCCTCGGGACCGCAGGCCGTGCGGTCCGTGAACGCCTGCCGCTCCGCCTCCAGGGCCTCGCTGTGCGCCACCGGGTCGTACGCCGCGAGCACCTTGCCGAGCGCCGTGGAGTGCAGCGGCTGCATGGCCCCCACCTCCAGGACCTGGCGGCTGTCGTCGGGCCGGAAGACGTGGTGCACGATCAGGACGCCCTGCTGGTGCAGCACGCCCAGGTACACGCTCTCGCCGCTGGAGCGGGCCAGGTCGTCGGTCCACACCAGGGCGCGGGCCCGCAGCTCGTGCACGTCCAGGTAGCTGTTGCCGAGCCGCAGCAGCTCCGCGCCCAGCTGGTAGCGCCCCGACGCGGGGTCCTGCTCCACGAACCCCTCCTGCTGGAGGGTGCGCAGGATGCCGTGGGCCGTGCCCTTGGCGAGGCCGAGGGCGGAGGCGATGTCCGAGAGGCCGAGCCGCCGCTCGCCACCCGCGAGCAGGCGCAGCATCGCCGCGGCCCGTTCGAGCGACTGGATGTTGCGTGCCATCGCAGCCCTTTCCTCCATCCCGTGTCCCGCACCCTGGGTGCCGGGCACTCGTTCCGCGGTCACCTCGCGAACGGGGTCGCCGTTCGGCAATGCTGAACACTATCGGTCGTTGCCGACCTCTGGCTAAGGGTGAGCACCTCCTCGTCGGGCGGTCAGCCCTCCGACGGCGATTTCCAGCCACGCGTCCGTCCCGTGGAATGCCCTCACACCAGAACGCCCGTCCCGGCTACGCTGACCGGGTGCGCCTTCCACGGGAAGCCGCAAAGCCGACAGCCGTCGCACTCCAGGGAGCTCATTCATGGCCTCGTCGCCGACCCCCTCATCCGTTTCCGCCGCGGAGACCTCCGCCGGGAACCGAGCCGACGCCCTCCGCGAGGCGCTCGCCACCCGCGTGGTGGTCGCCGACGGCGCGATGGGCACGATGCTGCAGGCACAGGACCCCAGCCTCGAGGACTTCCAGAACCTGGAAGGCTGTAACGAGGTCCTGAACGTGACCCGTCCCGACATCGTCCGCTCCGTGCACCAGGAGTACTTCGCCGCGGGCGTCGACTGCGTCGAGACGAACACCTTCGGCGCGAACCACGCCGCTCTTGGCGAGTACGACATCCCCGAGCGTGTCTTCGAGCTGTCCGAGGCCGGCGCCCGCATCGCCCGCGAGGTCGCCGACGAGTTCACCGCGAGCACCGGCCGGCAGCGCTGGGTGCTCGGCTCCATGGGCCCCGGCACCAAGCTGCCCACCCTCGGCCACGCCCCGTACACCCTGCTGCGCGACGCCTACCAGCAGAACGCCGAAGGCATGATCGCCGGTGGCGCCGACGCGCTCCTGGTGGAGACCACCCAGGACCTGCTCCAGACCAAGTCGGCCCTGCTCGGCGCCCGCCGCGCCCTGGAGGCCACCGGCGCGAACCTGCCGCTGATCTGCTCCGTCACCGTGGAGACGACCGGCACGATGCTCCTCGGCTCGGAGATCGGCGCCGCGCTCACCGCGCTCGAGCCCCTCGGCATCGACATGATCGGCCTCAACTGCGCCACCGGCCCGGCCGAGATGAGCGAGCACCTGCGCTACCTGGCCCGCCACTCGCGCGTCCCGCTCGCCTGCATGCCCAACGCGGGCCTGCCCGTCCTCGGCAAGGACGGCGCCCACTACCCGCTGTCGGCCGCCGAGCTGGCCGACGCCCAGGAGACGTTCGTCACCGAGTACGGCCTGTCCCTCGTCGGCGGCTGCTGCGGTACGACGCCCGAGCACCTGCGCCAGGTCGTCGAGCGGGTGCGCGGGCTCACGCCGAGCACGCGGGACCCGCGCCCCGAGCCGGGCGCCGCCTCGCTCTACCAGACTGTCCCGTTCCGCCAGGACACGTCGTACCTCGCGATCGGCGAGCGCACCAACGCCAACGGCTCGAAGAAGTTCCGCGAGGCCATGCTCGCCGCCCGCTGGGACGACTGCGTGGAAATGGCCCGCGACCAGATCCGCGAGGGCGCCCACATGCTCGACCTGTGCGTCGACTACGTGGGCCGCGACGGCGTGGCGGACATGAAGGAGCTGGCCGGACGCTTCGCCACCGCCTCCACGCTGCCCATCGTCCTGGACTCCACCGAGGTCGACGTCATCCAGGCGGGCCTGGAGAAGCTGGGCGGCCGCGCCGTCATCAACTCCGTCAACTATGAGGACGGCGACGGCCCCGAGTCCCGCTTCGCCAAGGTCACCGAGCTGGCCCAGGAGCACGGCGCCGCCCTCATCGCCCTCACCATCGACGAGGAGGGCCAGGCCCGCACCCCCGAGAAGAAGGTCGAGATCGCCGAACGGCTCATCGACGACCTCACCGGGAACTGGGGCATCCTGGAGTCCGACATCCTCATCGACACCCTGACCTTCACCATCTGCACTGGTCAGGAGGAGTCCCGCAAGGACGGCATCGCCACCATCGAGGCGATCCGCGAGCTGAAGCGGCGCCACCCGGACGTCCAGACCACGCTCGGGCTGTCCAACATCTCCTTCGGCCTCAACCCGGCCGCCCGCATCCTGCTGAACTCCGTCTTCCTCGACGAGTGCGTCAAGGCCGGCCTCGACTCCGCGATCGTGCACGCCTCGAAGATCCTGCCGATCGCCCGCTTCAGCGACGAGGAGGTCACCACCGCCCTCGACCTGATCTACGACCGTCGCGCCGAGGGCTACGACCCGCTGCAGAAGCTGATGGCGCTCTTCGAGGGCGCCACCGCCAAGTCCCTCAAGGCGGGCAAGGCCGAGGAGCTGGCGGCCCTGCCCCTGGAGGAGCGCCTCCAGCGGCGCATCATCGACGGCGAGAAGAACGGCCTGGAGGCCGACCTCGACGAGGCCCTGGAGACCCGCAAGGCCCTCGACATCGTCAACGACACCCTCCTGGAGGGCATGAAGGTCGTCGGCGAGCTGTTCGGATCCGGCCAGATGCAGCTGCCGTTCGTGCTCCAGTCCGCCGAAGTCATGAAGACCGCGGTCGCCCACCTCGAACCGCACATGGAGAAGTCCGACGCCGAGGGCAAGGGCACCATCGTCCTCGCCACCGTCCGCGGCGACGTCCACGACATCGGCAAGAACCTCGTCGACATCATCCTGTCCAACAACGGCTACAACGTGGTCAACCTCGGCATCAAGCAGCCCGTGGCCGCGATCCTCGACGCGGCGCAGGAACACAAGGCCGACGTCATCGGCATGTCCGGCCTCCTGGTGAAGTCCACCGTGATCATGAAGGAGAACCTGGAGGAGCTGAACCAGCGCCAGATGGCCGCCGACTACCCGGTCATCCTCGGCGGCGCCGCCCTCACCCGCGCCTATGTCGAGCAGGACCTGCACGAGATCTACGAGGGCGAGGTCCGCTACGCCCGCGACGCCTTCGAGGGCCTGCGTCTGATGGACGCCCTCATCGCGGTCAAGCGCGGCGTGCCCGGCGCGACCCTGCCCGAGCTGAAGCAGCGCCGCGTACCCAAGCGGGCCACGGCCGCCGTCGAGGTCAAGGAGCCCGAGGGCCCGGCCCGCTCCGACGTCGCCATCGACAACCCCGTGCCCACGCCCCCGTTCTGGGGCACCCGCGTCGTCAAGGGCATCCAGCTCAAGGAGTACGCCTCCTGGCTGGACGAGGGCGCCCTGTTCAAGGGCCAGTGGGGCCTGAAGCAGGCACGTACCGGCGACGGACCGACGTACGAAGAACTGGTCGAGACCGAGGGCAGGCCCCGGCTCCGCGGCCTGCTCGACGAACTCCAGACCAAGGGCCTGCTCGAAGCCGCCGTCGTCTACGGCTACTTCCCGTGCGTCTCCAAGGGCGACGACCTGATCCTCCTGGACGAGCAGGGCAACGAACGCACCCGCTTCTCCTTCCCGCGCCAGCGCCGCGGCCGCCACCTGTGCCTCGCGGACTTCTTCCGCCCCGAGGAGTCCGGCGAGACGGACGTGGTGGGCCTCCAGGTCGTCACCGTCGGCTCGAAGATCGGCGAGGCCACCGCCGAGCTGTTCGCCGCCGACTCCTACCGCGACTACCTGGAACTGCACGGCCTGTCCGTGCAGCTGGCCGAGGCCCTCGCCGAGTACTGGCACGCCCGCGTGCGCGCCGAGCTGGGCTTCGGCGGCGAGGACCCCGCCGACGTCGAGGACATGTTCGCGCTCAAGTACCGCGGCGCGCGCTTCTCGCTCGGCTACGGCGCCTGCCCGGAACTCGAGGACCGCGCGAAGATCGCCGAACTCCTGCGGCCCGAGCGCATCGGCGTCCAGCTCTCCGAGGAGTTCCAGCTCCACCCCGAGCAGTCCACGGACGCCATCGTGATCCACCACCCGGAGGCGAAGTACTTCAACGCGCGCTGAGCCCGCCGCGGCACGCGCCGAAGCCCTGCCGCGGCACGCGCCGAAGCCGCACCGCCGGTTACTCAAGAGCGCTTACGCCGCACGAGTCGTACACTGGTCGGTCCAGTACAGGCCGGTCCCCCTCAGGGGACCGGCCTTCTCGTCCCTCATGGAGGTGTACGGATGACCAGTACGGTCCCCGCACTCGGTACCCGAACGGCCGAAGGCTCCGCGCTCCAGGCCGTTCTCCTCGACATGGACGGAACACTCGTCGACACCGAGGGCTTCTGGTGGGACGCCGAGGTCGAGGTGTTCGCCGCACTCGGCCACACCCTCGACGAAGCCTGGCGCGACGTCGTCGTCGGCGGCCCCATGTCCCGCAGCGCCGGCTTCCTCATCAACGCCACCGGCGCAGACATCACCCTCGACGAACTGACGGTCCTGCTCAACGACGGCTTCGAGGACCGCATCAGCCGCGCCCTGCCGCTGATGCCGGGCGCCGCCCGGCTGCTCGCCGAGCTGGCCGCCCACCAGGTGCCCACGGCCCTGGTCTCCGCCTCGCACCGGCGCATCATCGACCGCGTCCTCGACTCCATCGGCGCCCACCACTTCGCCCTGACCGTCGCGGGCGACGAGGTGACCCGCACCAAGCCGCACCCCGACCCGTATCTGCTCGCCGCGTCCGGCCTCGGCGTCGACCCGGCCCGCTGCGCGGTCATCGAGGACACCGCGACCGGCGTGGCCGCCGCCGAGGCCGCGGGCTGCCGCGTGGTGGCCGTGCCGTCCGTCGCACCCATCGGCCCGGCCGCGGACCGGACCGTCGTACCGTCCCTGGAACACGTCGACCTGTCGTTCCTGCACGGCCTGATGAACACGCCCGCCACGCCCGCCCCGCGCGACTGAGCGCCCGGAACCACCCGGGGGCCGCCCCGGAAACGACCACCTGGGTCCGGGGGGAACCGGCCAACCACCCGCTCATGGCCGAAAAGCCCAGAGAGCGCGCCCAGTTGAAAGTGTGACCTTTCCCACTGGGAAGAGGGTCGACAGCTGCGCGGCCGTGTGCAGGTGGGGTTGTCCACCCCGGTTGAGGCATGCCCTTGTGTCCTGATTGGGCCAGCCGTGCACGAAACCTTCCAGTGTCGGGTTATCGGTGCGTCCACGCCCAGTATCCCTGCGTGATGGCAGCCCAATTCCGGTCTCCTCCAACGCCCCTGGTGGTGCGGACTAATCTCGTCGCGAGAACATCGCCGCCACCCCCCGTGCCCCTATCAACCCCACCCCGCCGTTGCCGGAAACACGGGATCAAGAGCTCTGGAGAACGTCCAGCATGAACCGCAAGACATTGGTGCTGCCGGCCCTGATAGGTCTGCTCGCCCCCGCGCTTGCCGCGTGTGGCGGTTCGGGCAGCGGGGACGGCGACGACCCCATCGCAGCGGGCACCACCGACCGGTTCACGGCCTCCAAAGAGGTACCGGCTCCCTTCGACCCGGCGTACGCCTACGACGCCGGATCCTGGAACGTACTGCGCCAGACCCTCCAGACGCTCATGGCGCTGCCGCGCGGGGGCGGCGAGCCGGAGCCCGAGGCGGCGCAGAAGTGCGGCTTCACCGACACGGGCAACGAGCGCTACGCCTGCACCCTGCGCAAGGACCTCAAGTTCGCCGACGGCAAGCCGCTCACCGCGGCCGATGTGAAGTTCTCCATCGAGCGGGCCCGCGACATGAAGATCGCCAACCCCAGCGGTTCCGCCCAGCTCGTGTCCAACGTCGAGACCATCGAGGTCCAGGGCGAGCGCGGTGTCGTCTTCCACCTGAAGACCCCGGACGCGACCTTCCCGTACAAGCTCGCCACGCCGACCGCGGGCATCGTCAGCCCCGACCACTACAGCAAGGGCAAGCTGCGCGACGGCTTCGCCCTCGACGGCTCGGGGCCGTACACCGTCAAGCAGGAAGTGGAGAACGACGAGCTGGTCAAGGCCGTCTTCACCAAGAACCCGAACTACAAGGGCTCCTTCACCCCGCAGAACGACAAGGTCGAGCTGCGCACCTTCGCCACCACCACCGCCATGGGCAAGGCTCTGGAGGACGGCGACATCGACCTGATGACCCGCACCATGTCGCCCGAGCAGATCAAGCAGCTCGACGTGAACCCGGGCAAGAACGTCGACCTCGTCGACATGCCCGGCCTCGAGATCCGCTACCTCGCCTTCAACACCTCCGCGGCGACCGTGAAGGACAAGGCCATCCGCCAGGCCATGGCGCAGATCATCGACCGCGGCGCCCTGGTGGGCAACGTCTACGGCTCCACCGCCGACCCGCTGTACTCCCTGGTGCCGACGACCATCACCGGCCACTCCAACTCCTTCTTCAACCGCTACAACGACCCCAGCCCCAAGAAGGCCAAGGATCTGCTCGCCGCCGCGGGCGTCGACACACCGGTGAAGCTGACCCTGCACTACACCACCGATCACTACGGCCCGGCCACGAAGAAGGAATTCCAGGTCCTGCGCCAGCAGCTCAACGCCAGCGGCCTCTTCGACGTCGACATCAAGGGCGACGTCTGGAACACCTTCCGCGCCGCCGCCCAGAAGGGCAAGTACGACGTCTACGGCATGGGCTGGTTCCCCGACTTCCCGGACCCGGACAACTTCCTGGCGCCGTTCCTCGCCGAGGACAACTTCCTCAGCTCGCCCTACCGCAACAAGACGATCAGCAACGAGCTGATCCCCACCTCACGCCGCGAGGCCGACCGCCTCAGCGCCACCAAGAGCATCGAGCGGATCCAGGACATCGTGGCCGAGGACGTCCCGGTGCTCCCGCTGTGGCAGGGCAAGCAGTACATCGCCGCCCGTGACGACATCACAGGCGTCGAATGGGCTCTCAACTCCTCCTCCAACCTGCAGTTGTGGGAGCTCGCCCGCGGTGTGGGCGACTGATCGACGCCACACCCGCCGACAGAAACAACGACAAGGCACGCAAGTGAAAATCCGTAACCCGTGGCTGGCCCTGCCCCTCTCCTCCGGCCTGGCCGCCGCCCTGCTGACCGGCTGCGGCTCCGAGTCCTCCGGATCGGCCGACGACAGCGACTCCGTGGTCGTCGGCATGTCCGACGACGTCCTCGCCACCGACCCGGCTTCCGGTTACGACCCGGGCTCCTGGCTCCTGTTCAACAACGTCTTCCAGTCGCTCATGAGCTTCCCGAAGGGCGCCACCGAACCCGAGCCCGAGGCCGCCAAGAAGTGCGGCTTCACCGACCAGCAGACCAAGGTCTACACCTGCAAGCTGCGCGACGGCCTGAAGTTCAGCAACGGCAACGAACTCACCTCGAAGGACGTCAAGTTCTCCTTCGACCGCATGATGACCATCAACGACGGCAAGGGCCCGGCGCTGATGTTCCCCATGCTCGACAGCGTCCGCACACCCGACGCCAAGACCGTCGTCTTCAAGCTGAAGGTCCCCGACGCGACCTTCCCCAGCAAGATCGCCTCCGGCGCGGGCTCCATCGTCGACCACCGCGAATACCCGGCCAACAAGCTCCGCGCCGACGGCGAGGCCGTCGGCTCCGGCCCCTACAAGCTGGACTCCTTCAGCAAGGACGAGGCCGTCTTCGCCGTCAACGACAACTACCACGGCTCCGCCAAGCAGAAGAACGAGGGCGTCACCCTCCGCTTCTTCCACGGCGACCGCAAGGCCCTCAAGCAGGCGATCACCGACGAGAAGATCGACGTCGCCTACCGAGGCCTCGCCGCCGCGGACATCTCCGACATCCAGCGCGACAACAACCGCAAGCTGGAGGTCGTGGAAGGCACCAGCGCCGAAGTCCAGCACCTCGTCTTCAACGTCAAGGACCCGGTCGTCGGCAAGCCCGGCGTGCGCAAGGCCATCGCCTACCTGCTCGACCGCGAGGCACTCGTCGACCAGGTGTACCAGGGCACGGCGACACCGCTGTACTCGATCGTCCCGGCCGGCATCGGCAGCCACAACACCGCGTTCTTCGACACCTACGGCGCCCGCCCGCAGCGCGCCAAGGCCTCCGCCGCCCTGCGCCAGGCCGGCTACGACGGCAAGGTCCGCCTCACCCTCTGGTCCACCCCGTCCCGCTACGGCCCGGCCACCGACCAGGAGCTGCGCGCCATAGCCAAGCAGCTCAACGCCAGCGGGTTGTTCGAGGCGGACGTCAAGTCCGTCGAGTTCGAGCAGTACGAGAAGGACATCAAGGCCGGCAAGTATGGCGTGTACGTCAAGGGCTGGGTGCCCGACTACCCGGATCCGGACAACTTCACGCAGCCGTTCTTCGGCAAGGGCAACGTCCTGTCGAACCGCTACGAGAACGACACGATCACCGGGAAGATCATCCCGGACACGGCCGCGCAGAGCGACCGCACCTCCACCGACAAGGACTACGGCCGCCTCCAGGACATCGTCGCCGCCGAAGTTCCGCTGCTCCCGGTCTGGCAGGCCAAGCAGTACGCCGTCGTCCGCGAGAACGTCTACGGCGTGGAGTCCTGCCTCGACGCGTCCACGGTGTTCCGCTTCTGGGAACTGAGCAAGGACTAGCCCCGACGGGCCCCGCCAGGCCCAACGGCAACGACGAGGGCCCCGCTTCCTCCAGGAAGCGGGGCCCTCGCCGGTCTCCTCGCACGCCGGTCTCCTCGCAGCGAGCGACCGAAGCCCTACTGGGCCCCCGGCCGCACCAGACCGCTCTCGTACGCGTACACCGCGGCCTGCACCCGGTCCCGGAGCCCCAGCTTCGTCAGCACATGCCCCACGTGCGTCTTCACCGTCGTCTCACTCACGAACAGGTCCGCGGCGATCTCCGCGTTGGAAAGCCCCCGAGCCACCAGCTTGAGGACCTCCACCTCCCGCTCGGTCAGCGTGTGCAGGGTGTCCGGCACCGGCTCGTCGCCCGAGGGCAGATGCCCCGCGTACTTGTCGAGCAGCCGCCGCGTGATGCTGGGCGCCAGCATGGCCTCACCGGCCGCGACCACCCTGATGGCCTGCACCAGCTCGTTCGCCGGAGCGTCCTTCAGGAGGAAGCCGCTCGCACCCGCGCGCAGCGCCTCCACCACGTACTCGTCGAGGTCGAAGGTGGTCAGGACGAGCACCTTCGCCGGGCCGTCCCGGCCGGGCCCGGTGATCTGCCGGGTCGCCTCCACCCCGTCCATCCGCGGCATGCGGATGTCCATGAGCACCACATCGGGCTGCAAGGCCCGCACCTGATCCAGAGCCTGCAGGCCGTCTCCGGCCTCGCCGACGACCGCGATGTCCTGCTCGGCCTCCAGGATCATCCGGAAACCCGTGCGCAACAGCGGCTGGTCGTCGACCAGTAGGACGCGGATGGCCACGTAACTCTCCTTCGCCTAGCCCGGGCCCATTCTGCCCTGCTCGTCACCGCCCGACTCGGGCGGCCTCACCGCGAGCGGATACGGCGGGGGAGTGCCACCGAATTCCGGACAGACCGCCCTGTGGTCGCACCAGCCGCACAGCTTCGTCGGCCGCGGCCGCCAGTCACCCGTCTCCGTCGCGGCGACGATGGCCTCCCACAGCGCCAGGAGCTTGCGCTCGACCCGCTCCAGATCCGCCGGCACCGGGTCGTACGTGATCACGTCACCGCTGCCCAGATACACCAGCTGGAGACGGCGCGGCAGCACGCCCTTCAGACGCCACACCACCAAGGCGTAGAACTTCATCTGGAACAGCGCGCCCTCCGCGTACTCCGGGCGGGGCGCCTTGCCCGTCTTGTAGTCCACGATGCGGACCTCGCCCGTGGGCGCGACGTCCACCCGGTCGATGATCCCGCGCAGCTTCAGACCGGACTCCAGCTCGGCCTGCACGAACAGCTCCCGCTCGGCGGGCTCGAGACGCGTGGGGTCCTCCAGCGTGAACCACCGCTCGACCAGGCGCTCCGCGTCCGCCAGCCAGCGCGTGAGCCGCTCGCCCTCGGCGTCGTCCGCGAACAACTCGGCCAGCTCCGGCTTCGCCTCCCGCAGCCGGTCCCACTGCCCCGGCAGCAGCGCCTTGGCGCGCGGCGCGGTCCGCTCCGCCGCGGGCGCGTCGAAGAGCCGCTCCAGGACCGCGTGCACCAGGGTGCCGCGCGTGGCCGCCTCGCTCGGCTTCTCGGGCAGCTTGTCGATCACCCGGAAGCGATACAGCAACGGACACTGCATGAAGTCGCTCGCGCGCGAGGGCGACAGCGAATTCGGGCGCGCGGCCGCCACGGACGCCACGGCGGCGTCGGTCCTGGTCTCCATGACCCCAGACCCTACGACCCGCCACTGACAACGGCCGCATACCATCGACGGCAGACCCTCTCGCCCTGCATGATCGTGCGTGTACCCGCGCCCACGGCAGGAGCGGGGGACGCTTCGAACGAGGGGACACCGTGGACGAAAGCGGCGGGAGCGGCAGGCCGCAGTCCGACAGCACGCCCGAGCACGACCCGGCGGGCGCGCGTCCGGCACGCCCGGAAACGGACGGTCCCGGCCCCGAGCCGACACCGGACCCCACGACCGGAGCCGCGCGACGCAGGGCGGCTGACGCTCCGGAGCGCACCAGAGGGGTGCCCCTGCCGGGGGCCCCGACGGAGGACGCGCTTCCTGAGGCCGTGGAGCCCCCGACGCAGGGCACGCCTCATGAGACTGCGGGGCCCTCGGGGAAGCGCACGCCTTCTGAGCCTGCGGACCCCTCAGGGGAGGACGCGCTTCCTGGGCCTTCGGATCCCTCAACGGACGACGCGCTCCCTGGCCCCGTAGAGCCCTCGACAAGCGGCACACCCCCGGAGCCGACGGTTCCCCAGCTCTCGAAGCCTGGGACCCCTGAGCCGGTGGACGCGTCGGCTTCCTCGGCCTCCGAGGCCGGGGCCGCCCCGGATCTGGTGGAGCCCAAGGCCTCCGAGTCCGAGCCCGCGGCGGTGTCCACCGGGGATCCCGTGAAGCCCAAGGCCTCCGAGCCCGAGCCCGGGACGGCGACCACCGAGGAGCCCGCGAAGCCGAACGCCCTTGCGTCGGGGATCGCGGCCATCGGGCAGCCCGCCGAGCCCAAGGCCCCGGACTCCGGGACCGCGCCCACCGGGCAGCCCGCCGAACCCAACGCCCCCGACTCCGGGACCGCGGCCACCGGGCAGCCCGCCGAACCCAAGGCCCCCGACTCCGGGACCGCGGCCACCGGGCAGCCCGCCACACCCCAGACCCCCGGCCCCGCCAACGCGGCGCCCCCCGAGCCCCTGGCGCAGACCAGGCCCCGGGTGGACACCTCCAAGCCGCGCCCCACGCCGAGCGCCGGGCGACCCGGCGGCGACTCCGCCAAGGAACAGCCCAAGAACCCCGGCGGCGGCCTCCTCATGGGCCGCCCCTTCGGCGTACCCGTGTACGTGGCACCCAGCTGGTTCCTCGTCGCCGCCCTCATCACCTGGGTCTTCGGCGACCAGCTCGACCGCGTCCTGCCCGAGCTGGGCGGCGCCCGCTACCTGGTCTCACTGTTCTTCGCCGTCGCCTTCTACGCCTCCGTGCTCGTGCACGAACTCGCCCACACCGTCGCCGCCCTCCGCTTCAAGCTGCCGGTGCGCCGCATCCAGCTCCAGTTCTTCGGCGGCGTCAGCGAGATCGAGAAGGAGTCCGAGACCCCCGGCCGCGAGTTCGTCCTCGCCTTCGTCGGCCCCCTGCTCTCCCTCGTCCTCGCCGGCGTCTTCTACGTCGCCATGCGCGCCGTGGAACCCGACACCGTGCCCGGCGTCCTGCTCGCCGGCCTGATGATCTCCAACCTCATCGTGGCGATCTTCAACCTGCTGCCCGGCCTCCCCCTGGACGGCGGCCGCATGCTCCGGGCCGTCGTCTGGAAGATCACCGGCAGGCCGATGAGCGGAACCATCGCCGCCGCCTGGGTCGGCCGCGTCCTCGCCATCTCCGTCCTCGTCGGACTGCCCGTCCTCAACCAGTCCGGCGCGCTCGGCGGCGACTCCCAGGACCTCGGCGGCATGGACACCGTCACCGACGCCCTGCTCGCCGCGATCCTCGCCGCCATCATCTGGACCGGCGCGGGCAACAGCCTGCGCATGGCCCGCCTCCGCGAGCACCTGCCCGAGCTGCGCGCCCGCGCCCTGACCCGCAGGGCCGTCCCCGTCGAGACCGACACCCCCCTGTCCGAGGCCCTGCGCCGGGCCAACGCGGCAGGCGCCCGCGCCCTCGTCGTCGTCGACACCGACGGCGACCCCCTGGCCGTCGTCCGCGAGGCCGCCATCGTCGGCGTCCCCGAACACCGCCGCCCCTGGGTCACCGTCAGCGGCCTCGCCCAGGACATCACCGAAGGCATGCGCGTCCCCGCCGACCTCGCCGGCGAAGAACTGCTCGACCGGCTCCGCGCCACCCCCGCCACCGAATACCTCGTCGTCGAGACCTCGGGCGAGATCTACGGCGTCCTGTCCGCCGCCGACGTCGAGCGCGCCTTCGTCAAGGCCATGGCCCGCCCCACCTGAACCGCCCCGCCGGTGGTCGGCGGCACCCGCCACGGCCGGTAGGCTGGTCACATGTCCGAACCGACCGGTGCCGCCCGCCGTCGCGGGCCCTTCAAGGTCGGGGACCAGGTCCAGCTCACCGACCCCAAGGGACGCCACTACACGTTCACGCTCGAAGCCGGGAAGAACTTCCACACCCACAAGGGGTCCTTCCCGCACGACGAGCTGATCGGTGCGCCCGAGGGCAGTGTTGTCCGCACCACGGGGAACGTCGCGTACCTCGCGCTGCGCCCCCTGCTCCCCGACTACGTCCTGTCCATGCCCCGCGGCGCCGCCGTGGTCTACCCCAAGGACGCGGGGCAGATCCTGGCCTTCGCCGACATCTTCCCCGGCGCCCGCGTCGTGGAGGCCGGCGTGGGCTCCGGCTCGCTCAGCGCCTTCCTGCTGCGCGCCATCGGCGACCAGGGCATGCTGCACTCCTACGAGCGCCGCGAGGACTTCGCCGAGATCGCCCAGCAGAACGTGGAGCGCTACTTCGGCGGCCCCCACCCCGCCTGGCAGCTCACCGTCGGCGACCTCCAGGACAACCTGTCCGACACCGAGGTCGACCGCGTCATCCTCGACATGCTCGCCCCCTGGGAGTGCCTGGAGGCCGTCTCCAAGGCACTCGTCCCCGGCGGCATCCTCTGCGCGTACGTCGCCACGACCACGCAGCTGGCCCGCACCGTCGAGTCCATCCGCGAGCTGGGCGGCTTCAACGAGCCGACCGCCTGGGAATCGATGATCCGCAACTGGCACATCGAGGGCCTGGCCGTCCGCCCCGACCACCGCATGATCGGGCACACCGGCTTCCTGCTCACCGCCCGCCGCCTCGCGGACGGCGTCGAGCCGCCCATGCGCCGCCGTCGCCCCGCCAAGGGCGCCTACGGCGACGACTACACCGGCCCGAACGCCGACGGCGGCAACCCCCGCTGACACACCGGCCCCCACGGGCTGCACGACAGCACCACGGCGGCCCACCCGCCGTTCACAACGCACCGGCGCCGCCGCCGAGTTCCCGAAGTAGGATCCGGAACTCGGCGGCGGCGCCATCCTGTTGAGCCCCCGTCACCAGGCCGTACCCCGGTGTTCCGCGGTCCTGTGAGGTATGGCACGATGCTGGCCACCCCACCTCCACCGGCACAGCCCTCACAGGAGACACTCCTCGTGCAGCACCCCGCCGTCCCGGAACTGGCTCACACGGTGAACCAGCCGTGGGCCACGCGCCCCATCCACTGGGTCGCCACCGCGGCCGCCCTCGCCGCCGTCGTCGCGGCCTCCGCCTTCCTCCAGCCCGACGCGGCCACCGCGGCCCAGACGCACACCCGAACGGAAGCGGAATCGAAGGCTGCCGCCCCCGCACCGGACCCGGCAGCCGTCGCCTACCCGCTGAACTGCGGCACCGCGAAACCCGTCGTGGCCCAGCAGGCCACAGGCGACCTCGACGGCGACGGCCGCCCCGAAGCGGTCGCCGCCGTCCACTGCCAGGCAGGCTCCGGCACCCCGCCCGACGGCGTCTACGTCCTCACCCGCTCCCGCCAGGGCACCCCACGCATCGTGGCCACCCTCGTCGACCCCAAAGACCGCGTCACCGCCCAGGACCTCCGCGTGCGCGGCACCACCGTCTCCGCGACGCTCCTCGGCTACTCCTCGCCCGACGTGCCCCGCTGCTGCCCCGACCGGCGCGACGAGACCAAGTGGCGGTGGAAGAACGGCGCGTTCACCCGCTCGACAAGCGGCGAGGCACGCAGCGTGTAACGACCCGGGCCCGGCACCGAACGGCCCGCCCGGACGACACCGGCGACACCGAAGAGGGCCCGCACCCGCCCCACACGACGGATACGGGCCCAGGTGACACGTAGTAGCTAACGCAGCGAAACTATTCGGTCACTCTGCGTCGGGCCCATAGACCTCGACCTTGTCCGAAACTCGACGTACGTGAATACAGTCGCCCGGACACTCCTTCGCCGAGTCCACCACGTCCCGCAACAGCGGAAGCGGAACCGGCGTCGTCGCCCCAGGAGCCTGCAACAGCTCGTCGCCCGCATCCTTCACATACGCCAGACCGTCAATGTCCAGCTCGAAGACCTCAGGCGCGTACTGGGCGCAGATCCCGTCCCCCGTACACAGATCCTGATCGATCCAGACCTCAAGAGGGGCCTGCCCCTCACCCACGGTCCGAGCGTCGTGCCCCACGGTCATCTCTCCTGCCGAAACTGCGCCAGACCCGGCCGACTTTGCAGCAAGTCCGGCCACCCCTGACGGGTGTTGAACACTTCGACCCTACAACCGGCAGCTTTCCGATGTTGTTCGGTGGGTATTCCCCTGGCGTGAGGGAGAGCGCAAGGGTGAAGATCGGACACACCCCCACCGTCTTTGTGATCTAGGGGTTTCAATCAGCACCCACCCAGGTAGGGTCAGGAAGCGTCCAGCTCCCCTTGGAGGAGGTGAGGACCGTGGCAGCCCACGACGACATCAACCGCGGCATCCGGCCGGGGCGAGGGTCTGATGACCCAGCCGGTCAGGTTGCCTATCTCGAGCAGGAAATCGCCGTCCTGCGACGCAAGCTCGCCGACTCTCCGCGGCACACGAGGATTCTCGAAGAGCGGATCGTCGAGCTGCAGACCAACCTGGCCGGCGTATCCGCACAGAACGAACGGCTCGCGAACACGCTCCGCGAGGCCCGCGACCAGATCGTGGCCCTCAAGGAAGAAGTCGACCGGCTCGCACAGCCCCCGGCAGGCTTCGGAGTCTTCCTCACAGCGAATGAGGACGGCACCGCCGACATCTTCACCGGCGGCCGCAAACTCCGCGTGAACGTCAGCCCGAGCGTCGAGCTCGAAGAGCTCAGGCGCGGCCAGGAAGTCATGCTCAACGAAGCGCTCAACGTGGTCGAGGCCATGGAATTCGAGCGCGTCGGAGACATCGTCACCCTCAAAGAGATCCTCGAGGACGGCGAGCGAGCCCTCGTGCTCGGACACACCGACGAAGAAAGAGTGGTCAGGCTCGCCGAGCCACTCCTCGACGTCACCATCCGCCCAGGAGACGCCCTCCTGCTCGAACCCCGCTCCGGCTACGTCTACGAGGTCGTACCCAAGAGCGAAGTAGAGGAACTGGTCCTCGAAGAAGTCCCGGACATCAGCTACGACAAGATCGGCGGCCTCGGCGGCCAGATCGAGATGATCCGCGACGCCGTCGAGCTGCCCTACCTCTACCCCGACCTCTTCAAGGAGCACGAACTCCGGCCCCCCAAGGGCGTCCTGCTCTACGGCCCCCCCGGCTGCGGCAAGACACTCATCGCCAAAGCCGTCGCCAACTCCCTCGCCAAGAAGGTCGCCGAAGTCACCGGCCAGCCCGCCGGCAAGAGCTACTTCCTGAACATCAAGGGACCCGAGCTTCTCAACAAGTACGTCGGCGAGACCGAGCGCCACATCCGCCTGGTCTTCCAGCGAGCCCGCGAGAAGGCGAGCGAAGGCACCCCCGTCATCGTCTTCTTCGACGAGATGGAATCCCTCTTCCGCACCCGCGGCAGCGGCGTCAGCTCGGACGTGGAGAACACCATCGTCCCCCAGCTGCTCGCCGAGATCGACGGCGTGGAAGGCCTGGAGAACGTCATCGTCATCGGCGCCTCCAACCGCGAAGACATGATCGACCCGGCCATCCTGCGCCCCGGACGCCTCGACGTGAAGATCAAGATCGAACGCCCGGACGCCGAGGCGGCCAAGGACATCTTCGCCAAGTACCTCACCGAGCGCCTCCCGCTCCACGGCGACGACCTCGCCGAGCACGGCAGCGACAAGAGCGTCACGGTCCACGCCATGATCCAGTCCGTCGTCGAGCAGATGTACGCCGAATCCGAGGAGAACCGCTTCCTCGAAGTCACGTACGCCAACGGCGACAAGGAAGTCCTCTACTTCAAGGACTTCAACTCCGGCGCCATGATCGAAAACATCGTCGGCCGCGCCAAGAAGATGGCCATCAAGGCCTTCCTCGAACAGAACCAAAAGGGCCTCAGGGTCGCTCACCTCCTCCAAGCTTGCATCGACGAGTTCAAGGAGAACGAGGACCTGCCCAACACCACCAACCCGGACGACTGGGCCCGCATCTCCGGAAAGAAGGGCGAACGGATCGTATACATCCGCACGCTCGTCACCGGAAAGCAGGGCGCCGACACCGGACGCTCCATCGACACGGTGGCGAACACCGGTCAGTACCTGTAGGAAATAGGGCGGCTGCGGGTGCCCTCCACGGGTACCCGCAGCCGACTGTTTTCCGCCGCTCGCGGACACCTCGCGGCCGCGTCCGCAACCCAGCGAGAGCAAAGCAGAAAATGATCTCCCCACCAGCGCAGAGGCGTTCTAGGCTCTTTCCTACCGCCGAGTCGCGCAGTGCGGGGACGGGCACCGCACACGCACCGGAGCACCAGCGGTACTTGAGCTGCGCCCCCGACCGAGGGCGCCGCCGGGCAAGGAGGGCCGCATGACCGTACGGCGAGTAATGGGCATCGAGACGGAGTACGGAATCTCCGTCCCCGGCCACCCCAACGCCAATGCCATGCTCACCTCGTCCCAGATCGTCAACGCCTACGCCGCGGCGATGCACCGGGCGCGACGCGCCCGCTGGGACTTCGAGGAGGAGAACCCGCTGCGGGACGCACGGGGCTTCGACCTCGCCCGCGAAGCCGCCGACGCCAGCCAGCTCACCGACGAGGACATCGGCCTCGCCAACGTCATCCTCACCAACGGGGCACGCCTCTACGTCGACCACGCACACCCCGAGTACAGCGCGCCCGAGGTCACCAACCCCCGCGACGCCGTCCTCTGGGACAAGGCCGGCGAACGCATCATGGCCGAGGCCGCCGAGCGCGCCGCCCAGCTCCCCGGCGCCCAGCCCATCCACCTCTACAAGAACAACACCGACAACAAGGGCGCCTCCTACGGCACGCACGAGAACTACCTGATGAAGCGGGAAACCCCCTTCTCGGACATCGTGCGCCACCTCACGCCCTTCTTCGTCTCCCGCCAGGTCGTCACCGGGGCGGGCCGCGTCGGCATCGGCCAGGACGGCCATGAACACGGCTTCCAGATCAGCCAGCGCGCCGACTACTTCGAGGTCGAGGTCGGCCTGGAGACCACCCTCAAGCGCCCCATCATCAACACCCGCGACGAGCCCCACGCCGACGCCGAGAAGTACCGCCGCCTGCACGTGATCATCGGCGACGCCAACCTCTCCGAGATCTCCACCTACCTGAAGCTGGGCACCACCTCCCTCGTCCTCGCCATGATCGAGGACAGCTTCATCGCCGTGGACCTCGCCGTCGACCAGCCCGTCCGCACCCTCCACCAGGTCTCCCACGACCCGTCACTCCAGCACCTGATCACTCTCCGTAGCGGCCGCACCCTGACAGCCGTACAACTCCAGATGGAGTACTTCGAGCTGGCCCGTAAGTACGTCGAAGAGCGTTATGGAGCCGACGCCGACGACCAGACCAAGGACGTCCTGGCCCGCTGGGAAGACGTCCTCAACCGCCTGGAGCACGACCCCATGAGCCTCTCCGGGGAACTCGACTGGGTCGCCAAGCGGGAACTCATGGAGGGCTACCGCCGCCGCGACGGCCTCGACTGGGACGCCGCCCGGCTGCACCTCGTCGACCTCCAGTACGCCGACGTGCGCCCCGAGAAGGGCCTCTACAACCGCCTCGCGGCCCGCGGCAAGATGAAGCGGCTCCTGGACGAGTCCGACGTCGAGCGGGCCCGCACCAAGCCCCCCGAGGACACCCGCGCCTACTTCCGCGGCCGCTGTCTGGAGCAGTACGCCGACGACGTCGCGGCTGCCTCCTGGGACTCGGTGATCTTCGACCTTCCCGGCCGGGACTCCCTCCAGCGGGTCCCGACCCTGGAGCCCCTTCGCGGAACGCGTAATCACGTGAAGGAGCTGCTCGACCGGTGCCGCACGGCGGAAGATCTGGTCCGCGTGCTCTCCGGAGGCTGAACCGCGGCTGAAAGCGCGACGGCCGGGGAATCACACAGGTGGGCCCCGCACGTTCCATGAAGTGCGGGGCCGATGTCGGACCCGGATTGTAGGGTCTGATCAAGAACGTCTAACCGAGCGGGGTGAGGTAGATGGCGACCAAGGACACCGGCGGCGGACAGCAGAAGGCGACGCGTTCCACCGAGGAGGTCGAGGAGCAGACCCAGGACGCGCAGGCTTCCGAGGACCTCAAGGAACGCCAGGAGAAGCTGAGCGACGACGTCGACTCGGTACTGGACGAAATTGACGATGTCCTGGAGGAGAACGCAGAGGACTTCGTTCGAAGCTTCGTTCAGAAGGGCGGGGAGTGAATCCACCTTCGTTTCGAAGGCGGGGCGTGAGGTGAGCGAATCTAAGCGGTGCCCTCGATGTGACAAGTGGAAGCCGCATGAGGCGTTTGCCAGCAACAGATCCATGCGGGACGGACTTCAGGTCTATTGCCGCGAGTGCGCTGCGGCCTATCACCAGGCGCGCCAACTCGCTCGCGGCAGGAACGTGAGGCCCAGGGTCGAGACCCCCGCAGGGCACAAGTTTTGCCGCACTTGTGGCGAAACCAAACCGCACAGCGAGTGGGGCCGAAACAGCAGTGCTTCAGACGGCCTGGCCACGCTCTGCAAGTCGTGCAAGGCGATTAAGGGACGCGCAGGCCACCTCAAGCGCCAATACGGCCTCACCGAAGCGCAGCGCGACGAGATGATCGCCGAGCAGAAGTGGCTCTGCGTGATCTGTCTCAAGGCTCCGCCCGCGCATGTGGATCACTGTCACGAGACGGGTAAGGTCCGTGGCGTACTGTGCTTCAACTGCAATTCGGCCATCGGCAAGTTGGGAGACGATCCCGACGCCCTCCGTCGGGCCATCAGCTACTTGGAAGGAAACCCGTGGAAGCCAACACTCGTAGCACCGGGCGTCTACCGGCTGCCTTCCTGACGCCTGGGTCCTCGTCCTTCATGGACTTCCTCGGCACGCACCAGCCGGAACTGCTGCCGGGCAGGCGGACGTTGCCGCCGACGCAAGGCGTGATCGAGGCGCCGCACGGCACGACCATCGTGGCGACGACGTTCCCGGGCGGTGTCGTGCTCGCCGGTGACCGGCGAGCGACGATGGGCAATGTGATCGCTCAGCGTGACATCGAGAAGGTCTTCCCGGCGGACGAGTACTCGGCGGTGGGCATCGCCGGTACGGCCGGTCTGGCCGTGGAGATGGTCAAGCTGTTCCAGTTGGAGCTGGAGCACTTCGAGAAGGTGGAGGGTGCCCAGCTCTCCCTGGAGGGCAAGGCGAACCGTCTGTCGACCATGATCCGGAGCAATCTGGGCATGGCGATGCAGGGCCTGGCCGTGGTCCCGTTGTTCGCGGGGTATGACGTGGACCGCGAGCGGGGCCGGATCTTCTCGTACGACGTGACGGGTGGCCGCAGCGAGGAGCACGGCTTCGCGGCCACGGGTTCCGGTTCGGTGTTCGCGCGCGGCGCCATGAAGAAGCTGTACCGCGACGACCTGACGGAGGAGCAGGCGACGACGCTGGTCGTGCAGGCGCTGTACGACGCGGCGGACGACGATTCCGCGACCGGTGGCCCGGATGTGGCGCGCCGGATCTATCCCATCGTGACGGTGATCTCCGAGGAGGGCTTCCGGAGGCTGTCGGAGGAGGAGTCCTCCGCGATCGCGCGCTCGATTCTGGAGCGGCGTCTTGAGCAGCCGGACGGGCCGCGCGCAGCACTGCTCTGAGTACTCCGTTGTTGTTGTGAAGTTTTGACAGAAAGGGACGGGTAGCCGGTGTCGACGCCGTTCTATGTCTCACCCCAGCAGGCCATGGCCGATCGGGCGGAGTATGCCCGTAAGGGCATCGCTCGCGGTCGTAGTCTGGTTGTGCTGCAGTATGCCGACGGCATTGTGTTCGTCGGTGAGAACCCGTCCCGTGCGCTGCATAAGTTCAGCGAGATCTATGACCGGATCGGTTTCGCGGCGGCTGGTAAGTACAACGAGTACGAGAACCTCCGTATCGGTGGTGTGCGGTACGCGGATCTGCGGGGGTATACGTACGACCGTGATGATGTGACGGCCCGTGGTCTGGCGAACGTGTACGCGCAGACGTTGGGCACGATTTTCTCGTCCAACGCGGAGAAGCCGTACGAGGTGGAGCTGGTCGTCGCGGAGGTGGGCACGACTCCGGACGGGGACCAGATCTATCGGCTGCCGCATGACGGCTCGATCGTGGACGAGCACGGCTCGGTCGCGGTGGGTGGTAATGCGGAGCAGATCAGTACGTATCTGGATCAGCGGCATCGGGACGGGATGACCCTCGCGGAGGCGCTGAAGCTGGCGGTGCAGTCGCTGTCGCGGGATACGAACGGCAGTGAGCGGGAGATTCCGGCGGAGCGTCTTGAGGTGGCGGTGCTGGATCGTACGCGTCCGCAGCAGCGTAAGTTCAAGCGGATCGTGGGTCGTCAGCTGGAGCGTTTGCTCGGTGGTGAGGCGGCGGAGGCGTCTTCGGACGCGGATGCCGAGGCCGGGCCGGGTGAGGGTTCCGGGGGCGGTTCGTCGCAGGAGTAGCCCGCGGGTCGGGTGAGGCAGAGCCCCGTGTTCCGGTGCGTCAGCGCCGGGGTGCGGGGCTTTGTGCTGTGGAGCCGCGGACGACGAGCTGGACGGGCAGGGGTGCGGGGTCGGGGGTGTGTCCTGCGAGGACGTCGAGGAGGGTGGTCATGGCTTGTTCGCCGAAGTCCTCGGCGGGCAGGCGGACGGTGGTGAGTTCGGGTTCGACGGCGGTGGCGAGGGTGAGGTCGTCGAAGCCGGTGACGCTGAGGTCGTCCGGGACGTGCAGGCCGAGGCGGCGCGCGGCTTTGCAGGCGCCTGCGGCGAGGACGTCATCGTCGCAGATGAGGGCGGTGGGCCGGGGGCCGGGTGCGGTGAGGGCGGCCTCGGTGGCGGTGCGGGCGTCGTCGACGGTGAGGGCGGCTTTGACGGTGGTGTGGCGTGCGCCGGTGCCGTGGAGGGTGGCGGCGAGGGTGTGGCGGCGTACGTCGAAGGTCCAGGAGTCGATGTCGGCGGTGAGGTGGAGCAGGTCGCGGTGGCCGAGGGCGAGGAGGTGCTCGGTGGCTTGGCGGGTGCCGTCGGCGATGTCGAGGTTGACGGTGGCGGCGCCGAGGCTGTGGGTGGGGTCGCTGTCGAGCATGACGAGGGGGAGGGCGTCGCCGCGGAGGGTGGCGAGGGCTTCGGAGGCCATGGAGGAGGCGAGGACGCCGTCGAGGGCGGCGCGGGCGGAGCCGAAGGGGTCGTTGACGCGGGAGGCCTGGGTGGTGGAGCCGCTGGGGCCGACGCTGTCGGGGGAGGGGTAGAGGACGACGCTGAAGCCGTGGCGGGCGGCGACGCGGGCGGCGCCGGTGTGGAGGCGGGCGAAGAACTCGTTGGTGAGGGCGGGGACGACGAGGAGGGCGGTGCGGGTGTGGCCCAGGCGGAGGTTGCGGGCGGCGAGGTTGGGGCGATAGCCGAGTTCGCGGGCGGCGGTGCGGACGCGTTCCGCGGTGCGTTCGGCGACGCGGCCGTGCCATTTGTCGCCGAGGACGAGGGAGACGGTGGCTTGGGAGACGCCGGCGGCGCGGGCCACGTCGCGGCTGGTGGGGCGGGGGGCCGTGGTGTCGTGCTGGGGCCTTGCCACGGACGTCTCCTGGTGGGTGCGGGGCGGTGGCCGCCGGGGGGCGGTGTGCTCGGTGGACTGTGGACAGCGCTCATGGTACGTATGACCCCGCGACGTTATACGTAACACTTGGGGCGCTGCGGCGCACGGGCGGGCGAGGAGAGCTAACTGATGGCTTCCGGTTACGGCGAGATCCTGCGCGCGCGGTACGCGACGCGGCTGCTCGCGGGCACGCTCGTGGGGCGCTTGCCCAACGCGACGGCGGCGATCGCCATCGTCCTCTTCGTGCGCGCGGAGGGTGGGACGTACAGCCTGGCGGGTGCGCTCGCGGCGGTGTACGGGGTGGCGACGGCCGTGGGGCAGCCCCTCCTCGGGCGGCTGGTGGACCTGTACGGGCAGCCGCGGGTGATGCTGCCGTCGGCGGTGGCGTCGGCGCTGGGCATGGCCTTGTTCGCGGCCACCGGGCCGGACGTGCCGGTGGCCGCGTATCTCGCCATGGTGATCGCCGGGGTGTTCACGCCGCCTCTGGAGGGCGGTCTGCGGGCGCTGTGGTCGGACGTGCTCGGCAAGGAGGAGCAGGTGCACACGGCGTACGCGATGGACGCGGTGGCGCAGGAAGTGATGTTCACGGTCGGGCCGTTGCTGGTGACGGGCATCGTGTCGCTGTGGTCGGCGCAGGCGGCGCTGCTCGTGGTGAACGCCGTCGGGGTGCTCGGTGCGCTGTCGGTGGTGGTGTCGCGGCCTTCGCGTGCGTGGCGTTCGGCGCCCCGGGAGGCGCATTGGCTCGGGGCCCTGCGCTCGCCGGGGCTGCTCGCGCTCCTCGGGGCGTTCCTGTGCGTGGGGACGGCGCTCGGGGCGATCACGGTGGCGGGGGTCAGCTACGCGGACGGGCATGGTGGCGACGCGGTGTACGGCTGGATGATGGCGGGCCTGGGTCTCGGGGCGCTGCTCGGTGGTGTGGTCTACGGGGCGCGGCAGTGGAGCGGTGTGCCGGAGCGGCGGCTTGTGGTCCTGGTGGCGTTGCTCGCGGTCTTCTATCTGCCGCTGGTGCTGACGCCGGGTGCGGTGGGGATGGTGGTGCTGACCTCGCTGGCGGGGGTGTTCCTGGCGCCGGCGTTGGCGTGTGCGTTCATCGTGGTGGACCGGCACGCTCCGCGGGGCACGGTCACGGAGGCGTTCTCGTGGTTGGTGACGACGTTCACGGTGGGTACGGCGGTGGGTACGGCGGCCGGTGGGCCGGTGGTGGAGCGGGGTGGCGCGGAGTGGGGTTTCGCGGTGCCGGGCATCGCCGGGGTGGCCGCCGTGGTGGTGCTGTTGAGCACCAGGAGGGTGCTCGCGGTGCGTGGTGCGGGTGTGGTCGTCGCGGCCGAGGCAGGTGTGAGCGCTTCGGAAACTGATCGAAACGGTACTGTCGAACCCGGTTTCAGTGCGGGGCATCGGGCGTAATGTTCTGGCATGGACCGCCGCATTTTCGGGCTGGAGAACGAGTACGGTGTCACGTGCACGTTCAGGGGACAGCGCCGTCTGTCGCCTGACGAAGTGGCGCGCTACCTCTTCCGCCGTGTTGTGTCATGGGGCCGCAGCAGCAACGTCTTTCTGCGGAACGGCGCCCGTCTGTATCTCGACGTGGGCTCACACCCGGAATACGCGACACCCGAGTGTGACAACGTGACCGAGCTGGTCACCCACGACAAGGCCGGCGAGCGCATTCTGGAGGGCCTGCTCGTCGACGCCGAGCGCCGCTTGCACGAGGAGGGAATCGCGGGCGACGTCTATCTGTTCAAGAACAACACCGACTCGGCGGGAAACTCGTATGGTTGCCATGAGAACTATCTCGTGGCGCGGCACGGTGAGTTCTCGCGTCTCGCGGACATCCTGATTCCGTTCCTCGTCACGCGGCAGTTGCTGTGCGGCGCGGGCAAGGTGCTCCAGACGCCGCGAGGTGCCGTCTACTGCGTGAGTCAGCGGGCGGAGCACATCTGGGAGGGTGTGTCCTCGGCGACGACGCGCTCCCGGCCCATCATCAACACGCGTGACGAGCCGCACGCGGACGCCGAGCGCTATCGCCGCCTGCACGTGATCGTCGGCGATTCGAACATGTCCGAGACGACGATGCTCCTGAAGGTCGGCGCGACCGATCTGGTGCTGCGCATGATCGAGGCGGGCACGGTGATGCGGGACCTGACCCTGGAGAACCCGATCCGGGCGATCCGCGAGGTCAGCCACGACACGACGGGCCGGCGCAAGGTCCGTCTCGCCAGCGGCAGGGAGGCCTCGGCCCTCGAGGTCCAGCGGGAGTACTACGAGAAAGCGGTGGACTTCGTCGAGCGCCGCGGGATCCGCACGGGCACGGTCGAGCGTGTCCTGGAGCTGTGGGGCCGCACCCTGGAGTCGATCGAGTCCGAGGACCTGGACCGCATCGCCACGGAGATCGACTGGGTGATGAAGTACAAGCTCATCGAGCGGTACCGGGCGAAGAACAACATGACGATGTCGCACCCGAGGGTCGCGCAGATAGACCTCGCGTACCACGACATCCACCGCCGCCGGGGCCTGTACTACCTCCTGGAGCGCAAGGGGCAAGCCGCCCGGATCTGCAACGACTTGAAGATCTTCGAGGGCAAGTCGGTGCCGCCGCAGACGACCCGGGCGCGGCTGCGCGGTGACTTCATCCGCAGGGCCCAGGAGCAGCGCCGGGACTTCACGGTCGACTGGGTGCACCTGAAGCTGAACGACCAGGCGCAGCGCACGGTGTTGTGCAAGGACCCGTTCCGTTCGGTGGACGACCGGGTGGAGAAGCTCATCGCCGGGATGTGAGGGTGCGGCGGGCCCGGCCCGCCGCTGTTCGGCCGCCCCTCGGGGCGGATGAGACGTCAGTGCGTGGCGGGAACGCAACGCGGGGCGCCGCACGTTCCTCGTGCGGCGCCCTTCTCACTGCGTAGAGTTGCGCGCACGCCAACTGACAAGATCGAACGATACGAGGCCCCCACCGTGCGCCGACGCTCACTCCTCCTGGCCGTTCCGGCCGGCCTGCTGACCCTGGCCGGATGTGGTGACGACAAGAAGTCCGACAAGGCCAAGTCCAAGGACAGCAGCTCCCCGACGAACTCCACGCCGCCCAAGGGCAAGATCGTCGACGGCCCTGTGCCCGAGATCACGAAGGGCACGAAGTTCGGCCAGAAGCCGACGGTGGCCAAGGGTTCCGGCAAGCCGTCCTCCGATCTCGCGGTGAAGACGATCATCGCGGGCAAGGGCGTCGAGGTCGCCAAGGGCGACTATCTCCAGGCCCACTACCTGGGCCAGATCTGGGACACCGCGAAGGTGTTCGACAACTCCTACGACCGCAAGGCGCCCACGATCTTCCCGATCGGCGTCGGTCAGGTCATTCCGGGCTGGGACCAGGGCCTGGTCGGCAAGAAGGTCGACAGCCGCGTCGAGCTGGCCATCCCCCCGGTCCTCGGTTACGGCAAGGAGGGCAACAAGCAGGCGGGCATCAAGGGCACGGACACCCTGGTCTTCGTCGTCGACATCGTGAACACGTACGGCCCGAAGAGTTCCGCCAAGGGCGACGACGTGGCCCAGGACGACAAGGACCTGCCGAAGGTCGGGACGAACACCGACGGCAAGGCCCCCAAGGTCGACGTGCCGAAGGCGGCCGCCCCCAAGAAGGTCGTCGCGAGCTACGTCATCGAGGGTGAGGGCGACGAGGTCAAGGAGAGCGACACGCTCCTGTGCCAGTACAAGGGCGTGCTGTGGGCCGACGGCAAGGAGTTCGACTCCTCGTACAAGAGCGGTCGGCTCGCGCAGTTCCAGCTCGCCCAGGTCATTCCGGGCTGGCGCCAGGGCCTGGTCGGCAAGAAGGTCGGCAGCCGCGTCCTGGTCGTCGTCCCGCCGAAGGACGGGTACGCGGACAAGCCGCCGCAGGGCAGCCCCATCAAGAAGGACTCCACGCTCGTCTTTTCGGTGGACATCCTCGCGAAGATGTGAGGCCCGGGGATGGCAGACTGTCCCGGTTGTCCTTATCGCTATGAGCAGGAGCTAGTCACGTGAACATCGACAAGCCCGAGATCGACTTCCCCGAGGGCGAGGCCCCCACCGAGCTGGAGATCGTCGACCTGTGGGAGGGCGACGGCGCGGTGGCCAAGGCGGGCGACTTCGTCAAGGTCCACTACGTGGGCGTGTCCTTCTCCTCCGGTGAGGAGTTCGACGCCTCCTGGAACCGCGGCAACCCGCTGGAGTTCCAGCTCGGTGCCGGTCAGGTCATCGCGGGCTGGGACCAGGGCGTGCAGGGCATGAAGGTCGGCGGGCGCCGCAGGCTGACGATCCCGGCGCACCTGGCGTACGGCGACCGTGGCGCCGGTGGCGGCCGCATCGCCCCGGGCGAGACGCTGATCTTCGTCTGTGACCTCGTGTCCGTCTGAGACGGCCGACAGGGGCCGCGGCGGCTTGTGCCGCGCGGCCGGAGTGTCGCGTGGAGGGCCTGTGCCGGTGTCGGCGCGGGCCCTCCCGTCTTCTTCCGTCACCGCTGACGGGCGCCCGCCGGGGTGTGCGCCGTGCCCTCGGCTTTTGCCACGACACGCCGTGGCGGTACGGTCATCATTCGGAAGCACTGGTGAGCGGGGCACCTGGGGGCGGCGGGCGGTCGTCCACCGGGGAGCACGGCCGAGAAAGGGCGTCGATGGCCATTGCCAAGGCCGAGCGGCTGATGAGTCTGGCGCTGTGCCTGCTCGGGACGAGGCGTCCGCTCAGCAAGCGCGAGCTTCGCGAGTCGATCGAGGCTTACGTCGAGGCCTTCGGGCCGGGTAGGGGTGCGGCCTTCGGGCCGGGTAGGGGTGCGGCCTTCGGGCCGGGTAGGGGTGCGGCCTTCGGGCCCGGGCGGGGTGCCGCCGGGGCCGGCAGGGGCGCGGCCACCGGGCCGGGGGCCGCTGCCGCGGCGGCCGAGGAGTCCTTCAACCGCATGTTCGAGCGCGACAAGGACGATCTGCGGGAGCTGGGCCTCGTCATCGAGACGGTGGAGAACCTGGACGGCGAGACGGGTTATCTCGCCCGTCGGGACAGCAACCGGCTGCCGCCGATCACGCTCGACGCCGAGGAGGCCGCCGCGCTCGGCCTGGCCGCGAAGGTGTGGCAGCAGGCGAGGCTCGCCGGTGCCGCGAGCGGTGCGCTGCACAAGCTGCGGGCGGCGGGGCTGCCCGAGGGCGTCGACCCGTACGAGGCGCATGGCGCTCTTGAGCCGCGCATTCCGGTGCACGAGGCCGCGTTCGAGCCTCTGATGCTGGCCTGCCGTGACCGCAGGCCTGTGGTCTTCGACTACCGCAAGGCGACGGCGGCCCGGCCCGAGCAGCGTCACGTCGAGCCGTGGGCGCTGGAGTGCTGGCGCGGCCACTGGTATCTGGCGGGCTGGGACCGTGACCGCGAGGACGAGCGGGTCTTCCGGCTCTCGCGCATCACGGGCAAGGTCCGCTCCCGGGCCGGCAAGTTCCGGGCCGAGGTGCCCGACGTGGTGACGGTGCGGGAGACCGTGGCGAGCTGGGCGGGCGAGAAGGCGGACCGCACCGCGCTGATCCGGCTGCGCAAGGGCGCGGGCTATCCGCTGCGGGCCCGGGCGGTGGGCGCGCGGGAGCTGGACGGCGGCTGGGACGAGCTGGAGATTCCCTACGGGCACGGGCTGGATGCCTGGCTGGTGGAGTTCGGGCCCGACGTGGTGGTGCTTGAGCCCGCCGAGCTGCGGGCCGACGTGGTGGACCGGCTGCGCGCCGTGGCCAAGGGCTGAGGGGACGAGAGCGAGCAATGGCCGCGAACGCCATCGACCAGACCCGGCGGATGCTGTCCCTGGTGACGTATCTGCGCGAGCGCCCCGGTGCGCGCGTCGCGGACGTCGCGCGGGCCTTCGGCATCAGCCAGGACGAGCTGATCTCCGACCTGGACGTGCTGCCGCTGTGCGGCACCAGCTTCCGGGGCGGTGACCTGCTCGACATCGACACGGACGGCGACCGCATCTGGTGGCACAACCCGGACGCGCTCGGCGCGGACGCGGCGGAGCCGCTGCGGCTCGCCGCCGACGAGGCGACGGCGCTGCTGGTGGCGGCCCGCGCGGTGGCGACCCTGCCGGGCCTCCGCGAGAGCGACCGGCTCGCGCTCCTGCGGGCCACCGCGAAGCTGGAGGCGGCGGCAGGTGAGGCGGCGGGGGCCAGCTCGCGGCTCTCGGTGACCTTCGAGTCCGAGGGCGGTGTCTTCGCCGACGTGGACCGGGCGATCTCGGAGCGGCGCAGGCTGTGGATCCGCTACTACTCGCCCGCGCGCGACGAGCTGACCGAGCGCGAGATCGACCCGATCCGCCTGGTGAGCGTCGGCCACACCTATGTGGAGGCGTGGTGCCGCCGCTCCGAGGCGCGGCGCACCTTCCGGCTCGACCGGGTCGCCGAGATCAAGGTCCTGGACGAGCCGTCCGCGCCGCCGGAGATCGAGCTGCGGGACCTGTCGGAGGCGCTGGTGCAGCCCGCCGCCGAGGATCCCGAGGTGGTCGTGGAGGTGGGGCCCGGCGGTCGCTGGGTCGCGGAGTACTACCCCCACGACAGCGCGGAGGAGCTGCCCGACGGCGGTCTGCGCATCACGCTGCGCACCCCCGACCCGGCATCCTTGCGCCGGCTCGCGCTGCGCCTGGGCGGCGACGGGCGCATCGTCTCGCCGCAGGGGCTAGCGGACAGCGCACGGCAGGCCGCCCGGGAGGCGCTGGCCGCGTACGACGAGAACCCCGACGATCGCGACTACGCCTACGACTACGACGGCGGACGGGGCGAGCGGGCCGGGCGTGAGCCCGATGCGCCGGGTTCCGGCGCGCCGGGTGAGCGTGGGGCGTGAGGGCGCGAGGCCCGGCCAGGGAGCGCGCGGCAGCGCCGCACCCGGGAGCCGGGGCCGCCTCCACCGGGGCACGGAGGCCGGCGGGCGGTGGCCGTGGCCGGGTCCGGGGGAGCGGTGCCGTCCGCGGCGGTCGCGGGGGCGGCAGCTGGATTCCCCTTCCGCTTTCGTCAGGGCGTGACCGTGTGTGGCCGGGCGGGTTCGCGCCCGGGCCTGACCGTGGGTCATCGGACCAGTTCCGGCCGGGGCGCGACCCCGGGCCCCGACGCGACCCCTCTGCCACGTGCGACCGCGTGTCCGGGTGGGGCCGTGCGCCGGGGCACGACCGTGCGCCGAAGCGGTGGCGCGGGTCGAGGTGCGACCGTGTGCCGAGGCGTGGCGGCGGGGCGGTGGCGCGGCGGACCGGGGCGGGGCCGTGGCGCCCGCGCGGTGGTGCGTCGCAGGCCGCGCGGTGGAGTGTGGAGAGCGCGGAGACCAGAGCCGAGGAGACATGCGCAGTATGTCACTGATGCCCCTTACGCCCCGTCCGGTGGCGGTCCTCTTCAAGGCCGCCTGCCCCGACTGCCGCGCGCGCTTCGAACTGGCGGCGGGCGCGCTCCGGTTGGCGATCGGTGCCAGCCGCCGCACGACGTTCTACTCCTTCACCTGCCCCGAGTGCGGCACCGCCGTGCGCAAGCCCGCGGGGGAGCGCATCGTCGAACTCCTCACCGGCGGCGGGGTAAGGACGCTGCGCCTGCACTCGACCGTCTAGGCTCGACGCATGTTCTGGGCGATGCTGGCGGTGGCCGTGGGATTCTGCGGTCTCGCCGTTCTGGGTGTGTTCGCGATCAAGGTCTTCGTGGAGGCCCAGCGGCTCGGGCGCCAAGTGACCGAGACCACACGGCGGATCAACCGCGCGGCGGAGGACCTGGAGCGGGCGGCGGCCGGAGTGGCCCGCGCGGGCCGGGACGTCGGCTGAGCGTCGGGGCGGGCGGCGACCGGGACATCGACTGAGCGCGGGGGCGGGTGCCGACCGGGGCGCGGGCAGAGCGCGCGGGCGGGCACCGGCCGGGTCCGCGCGGCGACTTGCCGAGGTGGCCGTCGCCGACCCCCATGCGGCCTGCCGCCCGCCCCGACCCTCCGGGTACGCTGCTTGAGTGGTCCGAAATGTGAGGCGCGGGCCGCAACTGGGAGTATGCACGGGGATTGCCCCGCGTTTACTCCAGGGGGTTACGATCGCTGCCAAGCCCGGTGGTCGGACGACTGTCCGACAGCCGGTCCCGAAATCTGACGCCTCGGTGAAGAAGGTAGACAGCTATGGGTAGGCTCGGCCCCACCGAGATCATCCTGATCCTCGTCATCCTGGTCCTGCTCTTCGGTGCGAAGAAGCTCCCGGACATGGCCCGGTCCCTCGGCAAGTCGGCGCGCATCCTCAAGAGCGAGGCCAAGGCGATGAAGTCGGACGGCAAGCAGGACGAGGCCGCCCCGGCCGACCCGCCCGCCGACGCCACCGCCCCGCAGCAGCGCACCATCCAGGCCGCTCCCGGCGATGTGAGCAGCTCCCGTCCGGTCGCCGAGCCGACCGACCACACGACGAAGCGCTGATCCAAGGCCGGCCCCGACGGTCGGCCTGCCGCACGAGATGAGGACGTGGGTTGCTCAAGTCTGCCCGCAAGAAGGAGAGGGATCCCGAGGGGCGGATGCCTCTCGCGGATCATTTGCGTGAGCTCCGCAACCGGCTCGCGAAGGGAATGCTGGCGATCGTCGTCGTGTCGATCGTCGCCGCGTTCTACAGCGAGGAACTCATGGAGTTCCTCTCCGACCCGGTGCCGCGCTGCGTGGAGGGCAAGCCCACCACCGGCGGTGTCTGCGCCAAGGTCGCGTACATGGACCTGCTGTCGCCCTTCACCACCACGGTGAAGGTGTCCCTCATGGTCGGCGTCGTGGTGGCCAGCCCCGTCTGGCTGTACCAGCTCTGGGCCTTCGTCGCGCCCGGGCTGCACAAGCACGAGCGCAAGTACACCTACGCCTTCGTCGCCGCGGCCGTGCCGCTGTTCTTCGGTGGCGCCTGGCTGGCGTACGAGATCATGCCCATCAGCATGCGGGTGCTGCTGAGCATCACTCCGGACGGCTCGGAGAACATCCTGCCCATGGACAAGATCCTGGACTTCAGCGTCCGGATGGTCCTGGTCTTCGGTGTCTCCTTCGAACTGCCCCTGCTGCTCGTCATGTTGAACATGACGGGGATCGTCACGGGACGCCGCATGCTCACCTGGTGGCGCGGTGTCGTGATGGGCGTCTTCGTCTTCGGTGCCGTGGCGACCCCGACGACCGACCCGTTCGGCATGATCGCCCTCGCGGGCCCCATCGTGGTCCTGTACTTCCTGGCCGTCGGCTTCTCCATCCTCAACGACAAGCGTCGCCGCCGCTCCGACCCGGACGCGGAGCTGGACGACGACGAGGCCTCCGACCTCGACCTCACGCCGCAGTCGGTGGACGACATCGAGCCCGTCCCCGCGGCCAAGGCCCTGCCCGAGCAGGTGAACGGCGACGGCGGCCGCTCCCCGAAGTACAACGGCTACGACGACGTCACCTGACCCGCGGCGCCACCGAGAGCGCGCAAGCAGCACAGGGGCCGGACGCCCACCGCGTCCGGCCCCTTCTGGTTGGCGGGCGGCGCGCTGTGTAGGGTCCGCCCCGTGACCAGCGAGATCACCCTCTTCGTGAATCCCACCGCGGGCCGGGGCCGGGGCGCGCGCGCCGCCCAGCCCGCCGCCGCGGCGCTGCGCGCGGCCGGGTTCTCCGTGCGCACCGTCATCGGCGAGGACGCCGGGGACGCGCTGCGCCGGGCCCGTGCCGCCGTCGACGGCGGCACCGGGGCGCTGATAGCCGTCGGCGGTGACGGCATGGTGAGCCTCGCCCTCCAGGCCGTCGCCGGGACCCGTACCCCGCTCGGCGTGATCGCCGTGGGCACCGGCAACGACTTCGCGCGCGCCCTCGGCCTGCCCGTGCGCGCGCCCGCCGCGGCCGGGGCCCTGGTCGCCGAGGCGCTCAAGGGCGCCCGGGTGCGGCACGTCGACCTCGGCCGGGTGGGGCGGACCTGGTTCGGCACCGTTCTCGCCGCCGGCTTCGACTCGCGGGTCAACGACCGCGGCAACCGCATGCGCCGGCCCACCGGACGCCTCAAGTACGACCTGGCGACGGTCGCCGAACTGGCCGCCTTCAAGCCCATCCCGTACCGCCTCACGCTCGACGGCGGCGAGGTGTGCGAGATCGAGGCCACGCTGGTCGCCGTCGGCAACGGGTCCTCGTACGGCGGTGGCATGCGGATCTGCGCCGGGGCCGACCTGAGTGACGGCCTCTTCGACATCACGGTCGTCGGCGCCTGCGGTCGCGGCACGCTCCTGAGGGTGTTCCCGCGCGTCTACAAGGGCACGCACCTGGACCACCCCAAGGTCACCGTGCACCGCGCCGCGAAGATCGAACTCATGGCTCCGGACGTCACCGCGTACGCCGACGGGGAGCGGCTCGGACCGCTCCCCCTGACGGCCGAGTGCGTTCCCGCGGCCGTACGGGTCCTGGGGTCCTGACCTGGGATGTTTCCCCTGGCGCCGATAATGATCGTCCGATGTCGGTGGTGGCCGGTAGGCTCGAAAGCACGATGACAGAGGACCTCTCACCGGCCGAGCGATATGCGGCAGCGCGGCAGCGCGCTGCCGAGCAGGCCACCGCGCTCGCGTCCTTCCGCGGGATGTACGAATTCGGCCTCGACCCCTTCCAGATCGAGGCCTGTCAGGCGCTCGAGGCGGGCAAGGGCGTGCTGGTCGCCGCGCCCACCGGCTCCGGCAAGACGATCGTCGGCGAGTTCGCCGTGCACCTCGCCCTCCAGCAGGGCAAGAAGTGTTTCTACACCACGCCGATCAAGGCGCTCTCCAACCAGAAGTACGCCGACCTCGCCAAGCGCTACGGCGCGGACCAGGTCGGTCTCCTCACCGGTGACAACAGCGTCAACTCCGAGGCACCGGTGGTCGTGATGACCACCGAGGTGCTGAGGAACATGCTGTATGCGGGCTCCCAGTCGTTGCTCGGCCTCGGCTATGTGGTCATGGACGAGGTGCACTACCTCTCGGACCGCTTCCGCGGTGCCGTCTGGGAGGAAGTGATCATCCACCTGCCGGAGTCGGTCACCCTGGTCTCCCTCTCGGCCACGGTGTCGAACGCCGAGGAGTTCGGCGACTGGCTCGACACGGTCCGGGGCGACACCGAAGTGATCGTCTCCGAGCACCGGCCGGTGCCGCTGTTCCAGCACGTCCTCGCCGGACGGCGGATGTACGATCTCTTCGAGGAGGGCGAGGGCCGCCGCAAGACGGTCAACCCCGACCTGACCCGCATGGCCCGCCTCGAGGCCAGCCGGGGGTACAACCCGCGCGAGCGCCGCAAGGGCAAGATGGTCCGCGAGGCCGACCGCGAGCGCGAGCGCCGCCAGCGGTCCCGGGTCTGGGTCCCCTCGCGCCCCGAAGTCATCGAGCGGCTGGACGCCGAGGGCCTGCTGCCCGCCATCACGTTCATCTTCAGCCGCGCCGGCTGCGAGGCCGCCGTCCAGCAGTGCCTGCACGCGGGCCTGCGGCTGAACGACGACGCGGCGCGCCTTGCGGTCCGCGAGCTGGTGGAGGAGCGCACGGCCTCCATTCCGAACGAGGACCTGCACGTCCTCGGGTACTACGAGTGGCTCGAGGGCCTGGAGCGCGGCATCGCCGCCCACCACGCGGGCATGCTGCCCACCTTCAAGGAGGTCGTGGAGGAGCTGTTCGTCCGCGGTCTGGTCAAGGCCGTCTTCGCCACGGAGACCCTCGCCCTCGGGATCAACATGCCCGCGCGCAGCGTCGTCCTGGAAAAGCTCGTGAAGTGGAACGGCGAGCAGCACGCCGACATCACCCCCGGCGAGTACACCCAGCTCACCGGCCGCGCCGGGCGCCGGGGCATCGACGTCGAGGGCCACGCGGTGGTGCTCTGGCAGCGCGCCACGAGCCCCGAGCACCTGGCGGGACTCGCGGGCACGCGCACCTATCCGCTGCGCTCGAGCTTCAAGCCGTCGTACAACATGGCGGTGAATCTGGTCGCTCAGTTCGGCCGGCACCGCTCGCGCGAACTCCTTGAGACGTCCTTCGCGCAGTTCCAGGCGGACCGCTCGGTCGTCGGCATCTCCCGCCAGGTGCAGCGCAACGAGGAGGGCCTTGAGGGCTACAAGGCCTCCATGACCTGCCACCTCGGCGACTTCGAGGAGTACGCGCGGCTGCGCAGGGAGCTGAAGGACCGCGAGACCGAGCTGGCCAAGCAGGGTGCCGTGCAGCGCAGGGTCGCCGCCGCTGCCGCCCTGGAGAAGCTCAAGCCGGGCGATGTGATCCACGTGCCGACCGGCAAGTACGCGGGCCTCGCCCTGGTCCTCGACCCGGGCCTGCCCGCCGGGCGGGCCAACGGCCACCGGGGCTTCGACCACCAGGACGGCCCCCGCCCCCTGGTCCTCACCGCCGAGCGGCAGGTCAAGCGGCTCGCCGCGATGGACTTCCCGGTGCCGGTGGAGCCCGTGGAGCGGATGCGCATCCCCAAGTCGTTCAACGCCCGCTCCCCGCAGTCGCGGCGCGACCTGGCCTCCGCGCTGCGCACCAAGGCCGGGCACATCGCGCCCGAGCGGCACCGCAAGGGCCGCGCGGCCGCCGCCGACGACCGGGAGATCGCCCGGCTGCGCGCCGAGCTGCGCGCCCACCCCTGCCACGGCTGTGACGAGCGCGAGGACCACGCCCGCTGGGCCGAGCGCTACTACCGCCTCAAGCGCGACACGCACCAGCTGGAGCGCCGCATCGAGGGCCGGACGAACACCGTCGCGCGTACCTTCGACCGCATCGTCGCCCTCCTCACCGAGCTGGACTATCTGCGCGGCGACGAGGTCACCGAGCACGGCAAGCGCCTCGCCCGGCTGTACGGCGAGCTGGACCTGCTGGCCAGCGAATGCCTGCGCGCCCGGGTGTGGGAGGGCCTCGACCCCGCCGAACTGGCCGCGTGTGTCTCGGCGTTGGTGTACGAGGCCCGGGTCGGCGACGACGCGCTCGCGCCCAAACTGCCCTCCGGTAAGGCCAAGGCCGCGCTCGGCGAGACGGTCCGCATCTGGGGCCGCCTCGACGCGATCGAGGAGGAGTTCCGGATCAGCCAGACCGAGGGCGTCGGCCAGCGCGAGCCCGACCTGGGCTTCGCCTGGGCGGCGTACATGTGGGCGAGCGGCAAGGGCCTCGACGAGGTGCTGCGCGAGGCGGAGATGCCTGCTGGTGACTTCGTGCGCTGGTGCAAGCAGGTCATCGACGTGCTCGGGCAGATCGCCGCGGCGGCGTCCGGCGAGGGCAGCACGGTCGCGAGGAACGCCCGCAAGGCGGTCGATCAGCTGCTGCGCGGCGTCGTGGCGTACAGCTCCGTCGGCTGAGCCGGGCGCCGCGGGCGCGGACGGTTCCTGAGGTGTGGCCCCCGCCGGGTGACTCGGCGGGGGCCACTCGCGTACCGGCCGGGGCCGCCGGGGCCCCCGGGGGTTGACGTCCGCCTCGTACACACGGGGGAGGCCCGGGGTCGTACAGGGGGCCGGGGCGCGGCCGTCGGCGGGGCGGCGGCGCTCGCACGGCGCCGTTCGAAGCCCTCACTCCATGCGTTCGAATGATCGCGATACGTGTAAATAGGGCTGAGTGTAGGGGTGTTGGCGGGCGCTCGCAGAGGGTTGCCGAATATGACTCCAGCGTGATGCGGGCGGACTAAGCTCGCCCGGAGCGCGACGAGTTGAACGAGTTGCGACAGATTCGCGCACTTGTTCGTGCTTTGTGCCTGATATTCGATACTTCGTTTTCCCGTACGCGTCGAAACCCCCATGTACCACCCCCACCTACAGAACTCCCCACGCACTCCCGCCACATGGCGAACTCCCCGCGCACCACGTCGTTTTCCCAGGTACTACCTGAACCCCCGCGCACCACCAGATCTCCCCGCCACACCCGAACCCCGCGTACCACCTCATGCATCACCTCACGCATCACCCCACGCACATCCCCCCTTCCCCCAACTTCCTCCCCCCAAGACGAGCGTTCAGAGGGCATACATGGTGAGTGTTCAATCGCCTCCCGGTGGCCGAGAAGTCCCTTACGCACGCGTGCTGTTGCTGCCCGCCATGGTGATGGCGGCGGCGTCCGGAGCCGCCGTCGCCGTCGTCGCGGCACCGGCCAGGACCGCCGTGGCCTGGTGCGGCGCCGTCGCCACGCTCATGGTGATCGCCGTCGGCGCCGAGGCCGCGCGCCGCGGCCGCGCCATCCGGGAACTGCGCAAGAGTCACACCGAGCGGGTCGCCCACCTGGAGCGGCGCATCGCGGCCCTCGACGAGGACACCGAGCGGCTGGGCCAGGAGCTGCTGCCCGAGACCCTCTACCGGGTCCGGCAGGGCGAGGCCCCCTCTGAGGTCATCCGCCACGTCATCGACGGCGACGAGACCAACCGCCGGCTGCCGCACTCGCAGCGCGTGCTGCTCCGCTGCATCCTGGACATCCTGGACCGCGAGGAGGCGATGCGCGAGAACTCCCAGCGCGCCTTCGTCAACATCGCCCGCCGCGTGCAGTCCATCGTCCACCAACAGGCCGCCGAACTCCGCGAGATGGAGGAGTTCCACGGCCGCAACCCCGAGGTCTTCGACGACCTGCTGCGCATCGACCACGGCACGGCCCTGATCGGCCGCCTCGCCGACTCGATCACGGTCCTCGGCGGCGCCCGGCCCGGCCGCCAGTGGCCCAAGCCCGTCCCGCTGTTCAGCGTGCTGCGCGGCGCCATGTCCCGCATCCTGGAGTACCAGCGCGTCGATCTGCACTCCATCGCCAAGGTCGCCATCCACGGCACCAAGGTCGAGCCGCTCATCCACGCCTGCGCCGAACTCCTCGACAACGCCACCCGCTACTCCCCGCCGCAGACCCGCGTGCACGTCACCGCGGTCGAGGTGCAGACGGGCATCGCCATCGAGATCGAGGACGGCGGCGTCAGCCTCAGCGAGGAGGCCCGCGGCCGCGCCGAGCGCATGCTCGAACAGGCCCAGCAGGGCATGGACCTCAACGACCTCGGCGAGACCCCCCGGCTCGGCATGGCCGTGGTGGGGCGCCTCTCACAGATGTACAACATGCAGGTCTCCCTGCGGCAGTCCGCCTACGGCGGCGTACGCGCCGTTCTGATCGTGCCGCGCGACATGCTCACCGCCGCTCCCGCGCACGGCCTCGCGCACGGCATCGGCGCCTCCGCGGTACCGCGCGTCAACGCGGACGGCACGATCATCGAGGAGGCCCGCGACATCCGGCGCAAGAAGCCGCGCAAGGTCACCACCATGCCGCGCCCCTCCATGCCGTTCACCGCGTCCATGGAGGACGAGATCCCCGAAGTCACCGAGTGGACGGCCAACGGCCTTCCCCAGCGCAGGAGTCGAGTCAAGATGCCCCTCAGCCAGCGCTACGCGCAGGAGGCGGAGGCACAGCGGCGCGCCGAGGCGGCCATGTCCGCCGCGCCCCCGCAAGCCGTCAGCCAGCCCGTCCAGAAGAAGGAGGAACCCGAACCCGGTCTGTGGATCGAGGCCTTCATGAAGGGCGTCAACGGCGAGGACCCGGGCCCCGGCGAGAAACCGGCGGACCCGGCGGCCCCACAGCGGGACCGCACCGAGAACGACCACGGCAGCACCGACCACGCCGACGAGGGGGGCTGGAAGTGATCCAGCAGCGGGCCAACTTCGACTGGATGCTCAAGGAACTCGCGGACGGCGTGCACGGCACCCGGCAGATCGTGGTGCTCTCCGCCGACGGCCTGCGCATCGCGCGCCACGGCGGCGACCCCGACGGCGCCGACCGCCTCGCCGCCGCCTGCGCGGGACTCCAGAGCCTCGCCGCGGCCGTCGCCACCGAGATCCCGGAGAGCGACGGCAAGATGCGCATGGTCATCATCGAGGTCAACGGCGGCTACTTCTACATGATGGCCGCGGGCGCGGGAGCCTATCTGGCCGTGCTCGCCGAGGAGACCGTGGACGCGGGCCTGATCGGCAACCGCATGCGCGACCTCGTCGTCCGCATCGGCGCCCACCTGACGAGCCCGCCGCGGCGAGACGGGCAGGCCGTATGACTCATCCGCAAGACCCCCCGTACGACGATCCCCACGACCCCCGCTTCCAGGCCGAGGTGACCGCCCAGCGGGAGCGCCGCAGCCCGGAGAACGCCGCGAACCCGGCGAGGCTCTACATCCTCACCGGCGAGGACTCCGAGCGGGCGCCGCTCGACCTGGTCACGCTGATCGTCGCCAAAGGAGAGCCGTCGCCGACGGCACAGCCCGAGCAGTCGGCGCTGCTGCGCCTGTGCAGGACCCCGCTGTCCGTGGCGGAGCTGTCGGCCTATCTGGTGCTGCCGTTCAGCGTGGTGACCGTGCTCCTCACGGAGCTGCTCGCGGCGGACTTAGTGCAGGCGCGCGCTCCGCTCGTGCGCTCCGCGCTCCCCGACCGTTCCCTCCTCGAAGCGGTGATGCATGGACTTCAAAAGCTCTGACACGCTCACCTCCGGCGTGTACGCCGGGCCACGGGCGCAGGACGTCCTGCCCGCCTCGGCCACCGCCGCCGTGAAGATCGTCATCGTGGGCGGCTTCGGGGTGGGCAAGACCACGATGGTGGGCTCCGTCAGCGAGATCCGCCCGCTGACCACCGAAGAGACCATGACGCAGGCCGGGATCGGCGTCGACGACAACTACGGCTCCGAGACCAAGACCGCCACAACCGTCGCCATGGACTTCGGGCGCATCAGCATCTCCGACGAACTGGTCCTCTACCTGTTCGGCACCCCCGGCCAGGAGCGGTTCTGGTTCCTGTGGAACGGCCTCTTCGAAGGCGCGCTCGGCGCGGTCGTGCTCATCGACACGCGCCGCCTCGAAGTCAGCTTCGACGTGATAGGCCGTCTGGAGGAGCGCGGCGTCCCCTTCATCATCGCCGTCAACGACTTCCCGGACGCGCCCCGGCACCCCGTCGAGGCCCTGCGCACCGCCCTGGACCTGGAGAAGGAGGTGCCGATCGTGCACTGCGACGCGCGGCGGCGCTCCTCCAGCCGGGACGCGCTCCTCACCCTCATGCGCTATCTGCACTCCCTCGCCATGGCCCGGGCCTAGACCCGGCCGCACCACCTTCGCGACCCCGGAGCGACCACCGTGACGACTCCCTCCTCATCCCCTTCTCCCGCCGCGCCGCCCGGCTGCCCCGCGCATCAGGGCGCCGCCCTCGGCGCGGGCGGACTGCGCCGCCTGTACGGACCCGAGGCCGACGAGGACCTCGCGGGCGTGTACGAGAAGCTGCGCGCCGAGCACGGCCCCGTGGCGCCCGCGCTGATCCACAACGACGTACGCGTCTGGGCGGTGCTCGGCCACAGCGAGAACCTGCACATGGTGCGCACGCCCTCGCAGTACACCCGCGACTCGCGCGTGTGGAGCGCCGTCAAGGACGGCAGCGCGGGCCCCGACCACCCGCTCGCGCCCGTGTTCAGCTGGCAGCCGATGTGCAGCTTCGCCGAGGGCGCCGAGCACCAGCGGCTGCGCGGCGCGGTCACCGGCGCCATGGCGGGCCTCGACCACCGCGGCATCCGCCGCCACATCAACCGCTACAGCAACAAGCTGCTCAACGGCATCTGCGAGAAGGGCGAGGCCGACCTGGTCAGCCAGTTCGCCGAGCACCTGCCGATGATGGTGATGCTGCACGTGCTCGGCATGCCCGAGGACTACAGCGACCGCATGGTGCAGGCCGCCCGCGACATGATCAAGGGCACCGAGACGGCCATCGCCAGCAACGCCTTCGTGATGGAGGCCCTCACCCGGCACGTGGTGCGCCGCCGCGCGCAGCCCGAGGAGGACTTCACCAGCGCCCTCATCGCCCAGCCGCAGCGGCTCACCGACGACGAGATGGCCGAGCACCTGCGCCTGGTGCTCATCGCCGCGTACGAGGCCACCGCGAACCTGATCGCGAACGTGCTGCGGATGGTGCTCACCGACCCGCGCTTCCGCGCCCAGCTCAGCGGCGGCCAGATGACCGTGCCCGAGGCGGTGGAGCAGTCGCTGTGGGACGAGCCGCCGTTCAGCGCGATGGTCGGCTACTTCGCCAAGCAGGACACGCAGCTCGGCGGCCAGCAGATCAAGGCGGGCGACGGCCTGCTGCTCGGCATCCAGCCCGGCAACGTCGACCCGGTCGTGCGCCCCGACCTGTCCGCCAACATGCAGGGCAACCGCTCCCACCTCGCCTTCAGCGGCGGGCCGCACGAGTGCCCCGGCCAGGACATCGGCCGCGCCATCGCCGACACCGGCGTGGACGCGCTCCTGATGCGGCTCCCGGACGTCGAACTGGCCGTGGACGAGGCCGAGCTGACCTGGCGCTCGTCGATCCTGTCCCGGCACCTGGTGTCGCTGCCGGTGACGTTCGGCAAGCGGCCGCCGCAGGACGTCGGCGCCCGGCCCATGGCGCAGGTGCCGGCGCCGCGCAAGGCCTGGGAGGTGTCCTCGCCCCTGCCGGAAGCGCAGCTGCCGCCCGTCGCCCCGCCGCCGGCGCCGCCCGCGGCGAGCGCTCCCGCGGCTGTGGCGCCGGTCCGCCGCAAAGGCGCGTGGCGGCGCTTCCTGGAGTGGTGGCGGGGCTACTGAGCGCGCGCCTCAGCCGTCGGCCCACGCTCCGTACGACGTCCAGGCGTCCAGGGCCCGCTCGCTGACGAAGCGGTGTGCCGCGCCCGTGAGCGGGTCCGTGAACTCCAGCGCGCGGGCGAGCAGTTGGAGCGGGCGCCGGAAGTCGTCCGGCGCCACGGGCGGGCGCACCGCGGGGTAGAGCGGGTCCCCGAGCAGGGGCAGGCCGAGCGCGTTCATGTGGACGCGCAGCTGATGGGTGCGGCCGGTGTGCGGCAGGAGCCGGTAGCGCCCGACGTGGCCGTCGTGCGCGAGCAGTTCGACCCGGCTCTTGCTGTTGGGCTCGGCGTCCGGCACCTCGTACGCGGCGAGCACCCCGCGCTCCTTGACGATGTGGCTGCGGACGGTGCGGGGCAGCGCGACGGCCGGGTCGTACGCGGCCACGGCCTCGTACTCCTTGCGCACCCGCCGGTCGGCGAAGAGGGTCTGGTACGCGCCGCGCTCCTCGGGCCGTACGGTGAAGAGGAGCAGCCCGGCGGTGAGCCGGTCCAGGCGGTGCGCGGCGCCGAGCGCGGGGATGCCGAGGTCGGCGCGGAGCCGGGCGAGCGCGGTCTGCGTCACGTGGCTGCCGCGCGGCATCGTCGCGAGGAAGTGCGGCTTGTCGGCGACGACGATGTGCTCGTCGCGGTACACGACGGTGAGGGCGCCCGGCACCCGGGGCTCGTCGGGCAGGTCCCGGTGGAACCACACGTACAGGCCCGCCGCGTACGGGGTGTCGGCGGTGAGGGGCGTGCCGTCCGCGCCGACAATCAGGCCCTCGCGCAGCATCCGGTCGACGACACCGGGCCCGGCCGCGAGCCGCGCCACGAGGTGGTCGCGTACGGTCGCCCACGCGCCGTCCGGGGGCAGGCGCACCCGCACCGGGTCGACGCCGTCGCGCTGGGGGAGCGGGGCCGGGGGCACGCGGGGCTTTCGTCTCACGTCGGACCAGCGTACGGGGCGGCCGAGGGCCGCGACCCGCGGGGCCGCCCGGGGGAGGCGGCGAAAATCGCTGGGCCGCGACGGCCTCCGGCAGCACCATGAGGGCATGCCTTTCAAGATCTCGAGCGTGGTCGAGCCCGGTGCCCTCGCCGGCCGGGCCCAGCCGACGCTGCCCGCCCCCGGCGGCCTGCTCCTGCGCCCGTGGGCGGCCACGGACGCGCCCGCTGTGTACGAAGCCTTCCAGGACCCCGTCATCCAGCGCTGGCACGCGCGCGTGGCCGACTCCGAGGACGAGGTCCGCGCGTGGATGGAATCCTGGCGCAAGGAGTACGAGGAGGAGAGCAGCGTGCAGTGGGCGGCCGTCGACGCGGACACCGACGCCGTCCTCGGCCGGGCCGCCCTGCGCATGATCAACCTCCCCGACGGCCAGGCGGAGATGGCCTACTGGACCATGCCGCGCGCCCGCGGGCGGGGCGTCGCCACGCACGCGGTGACGGCACTGACCTCCTGGGCCTTCGACGGCCTCGGCCTGCACCGCCTGGAGCTGCGCCACTCCACCCGTAACGAGGCGTCCTGCCGCGTCGCCCTGAAGACGGGCTATGCCCCTGAGGGCACCCAGCGCAGCGCGGTCCTGCACGAGGACGGCTGGCACGACATGCACCTGCACGCGCGGATCCGCGCATAGCCCCGCGCGGCGGCTAAGCGGCCTCCTGCTCGGCCTCCACCTGGGCGTTCCACTCGCGCTTTGAGGCCTGCCAGCCGTCCTCGTTGTGGCCGAGGCGCCAGTAGCCGGAGATGGACAGGCGCTCGCGGGGGATCTGGTGCTCGACGCGCAGGACGCGGCGCAGCTCCTTCACGAAGCCCGCCTCGCCGTGCACGAAGACGTGCGGGGTGCCCTCGGGGAAGTCCAGGGAGCGGACGGCCTCGACGAGGGCCTGCCCGACCGGGCGGCCCGCGCGGTGCAGCCAGACGACCTCCGCGCCGGTGGCGATCGGCTGCTCCTCCTCGGGGCCTTCGATCTCCACGAAGGCGCGCACCTGGGCGCCCTCCGGCAGGGCTTCGAGGGCGGCGGCGATCGCGGGCAGCGCGCTCTCGTCACCGGCGATCAGATGCCAGTCGGCGGCCGGGTCCGGGGCGTACGCGCCGCCGGGGCCGAGCAGGCGCACCGTGTCGCCCGGCGCGGCCCGCAGCGACCAGGGCCCGGCCAGGCCCTGGTCGCCGTGGACGACGAAGTCCAGGGCAAGCTCGCGCGTCTTGGGGTCCCACCAGCGCACGGTGTACGTACGGGTGACGGGCCACTGCTCGCGCGGCAGCTCCTCGCGGATGCGCTGGAGGTCGAAGGGCTCGGGGTAGGTCACGCCCGGGGGAGCGAACAGGAGCTTCACGTAGTGGTCGGTGCAGTCACCGGCCGAGAACTCCGCCAGACCGTCGCCGCCGAGGACCACCCGCTGCATGTGAGGGGTGAGCCGTTCGGTGCGGACGACCTGCGCGACATGAGGCGTGGGACTCTTGCGTGCGGGCCGCTCTGCCATGGTGTGCCTCCCCTGATCCACAACTTGTTAGGTTCACCTAACCTAACATCCGGTCCTCGCTCACGCCTGGAGCGTGGTGAGGAGCCGGCCGAGCGAACCCCCGAGTCCCCAGCGGGCGGCGAGCGCGTCCAGGGCCTCCGGATCGCGCGGCGCGTGCGGAAGCGCGACGTCCGCATCCGGCAGCGGTACGTCGTCGGCGACCCGCACCACCTTCGGCGCGACGGCCACGTACGGGCGGGCCTCGTCGAGCCGCTTGCGCTGCGACGGCGTCAGCTTGGACTTCGGGTCGTCCACCGCCGCCATGATCCCGGCCAGGTCGCCGAAGGCGTCGAGCAGCTTCGCCGCGGTCTTCTCGCCGATGCCGGGCACGCCGGGCAGGCCGTCGCTGGGGTCGCCGCGCAGCAGGGCCAGGTCCACGTAGCCGGGGCCGTTGACGCCGTACTTCTCGCGCAGCAGGGCCTCGTCCGTCATCTGGAGGGTGCCGACGCCCTTGAGCGGGTACAGGACGCGGATCCCGCGCGCGTCGTCGACCAGCTGGAACAGGTCGCGGTCGCCGGTGACGATGTCGACCGGGCCACGGGCGCGGGCCGTATAGGTGCCGATCACGTCGTCCGCCTCGTACGCCGGGACGCCGACGCGGGCGATGCCGAGGGCGTCCAGGACGGCCTCGATCACCGGCACCTGGGGCGAGAGGGTGTCCGGGGTCTCCTCCACGTCCGGGGCCGTGGAGCCCTCGGGGGACTCCTGTGCCACGCGGTGCGCCTTGTACGAGGGGATCAGCTCGACGCGCCAGTGCGGGCGCCAGTCCGCGTCCATGCAGGCGACCAGGTCGTCGGGGCGGTGGTCCTGGACGAGGCGGGTGATGAATTCGAGCAGGCCGCGGACCGCGTTGACCGGGGTGCCGTCCGGGGCCTTCACGGATTCGGGGACGCCGAAGTAGGCCCGGAAGTACAGGGACGCCGTGTCGAGCAGCATGAGCCGTCGGGTTTGGTGGGTCACGAATGCATCTTGCCGCACGGGTGTGACAGGAGGTGCCCTCGCGGGGCGCCCCGGACCCGCCCCTTCCCGCTCCGGGGGCTGCCGCCCCCGTGCCCCCTGCGGACCCGTGTCGAGTCGCGGGCGGGATCCGGTCCGCACCGGCAACCATCCAGCCCGTCCGGCGTTTGAGGGCGAGCGCGCAGCGCGATCCGGCCCGGCGGCAACAGGGGAGGCCCCTGTGACCTGGGACACGTCTGGTTTGCTCCGTGTCAACGGGGGCAGGCGCGCACGCGGAGCGGACCCGGTCGCGTTTTCAACTTCTTGACGTCAACCGGCCGGGCAGCGGGCGATCCCGTGTCGCTCCACGGCCCGCCGACGGGGGAGGCGGGCCGTCTTCGTGCGACCCGAGAGGTGTATGTGTCCAGGCTGCAAGCCGAACACCTGTACAAAGTGTTCGGCAGACGACCCGACGACGCGGTGGCCAGGCTCCGCGCCGGAGCCGACCGTGAGGAACTGCGCGCCGAGGGGACCACCGCCGCGGTGGTCGACGCGTCCTTCACCGTCGAGCCGGGCCAGATCTTCGTCGTCATGGGTCTCTCCGGATCCGGCAAGTCCACGTTGCTGCGCATGCTCAACGGGCTCTCGGAACCGACGGCCGGGCAGGTGCTCTTCGACGGCCAGGACCTGACGAAGCTCAGCCCGCGCGAGCTGCGCGAGGTCCGCTCCCGCAAGATCAGCATGGTGTTCCAGCACTTCGCGCTGTTCCCGCACCGCAGCGTCCTGGAGAACGCCGCGTACGGCCTGGAGGTCCAGGGCCTGCCGCGCGCCGAGCGCGAGCGCCGGGCCACCGAAGCCCTTGAGCTGGCCGGGCTCAAGGGCTGGGAGAAGTCCTGGCCCGACGAGCTGTCCGGCGGCATGCAGCAGCGCGTGGGCCTGGCCCGCGCCCTGGCCACGGACGCCGACCTGCTGCTCATGGACGAGTCGTTCAGCGCCCTCGACCCGCTGATCCGGCGCGACATGCAGGACCAGCTTCTCGAACTCCAGAAGACGCTGAAGAAGACCATCGTCTTCATCACCCACGACCTGAACGAGGCCATGCGCCTCGGCGACCAGATAGCCGTCATGCGCGACGGCCGCATCGTCCAGACCGGCACCGCCGAGGACATCCTCGTCACCCCGGCCAACGACTACGTCGCCGCGTTCACGCAGGACGTCGACCGCGCCCGGGTGCTGACCGCGGGCGCCATCATGGCCGACCCGGAGACCGTGTACGGGACCACGACCCCCGAGGGCACCGCCCTGCGCACCGCCGCCGACGTGCTGGCGGCCGCGCCCGCGACGGTGGCCGAGGACACGCCGATCATCGAGCTCTTCACGCCGTGCTCCACGAGCGGCGTCGCCGTCGCCGTGACCGGCGCGGACGGCGCGCTCGTCGGCGTCGTACCGCGGGCCCGGCTCCTCGCCGTGCTCGGCGAGCCGACCACGCAACAGGAGGCGGCCCCGAGCGCCGTCATCCCGGCACCGGTCAAGGACGCGGTCCCCGGCATGAGCGCCGACGACGACGGCGGCAAGAGCGTGGGCAAGGTGAGCAGCGGTGCCTAGGATTCATCTCGGCGACTGGGTCAACGACGCGGTCGACTGGCTCACGACACACCTCGACTGGCTGTTCAGCTTCATCGAGTCCGTGCTCAGCGGTATGAACGACCGGATCATCGAGGTCCTCCAGGCTCCCGAGCCGCTGCTGCTCGCGGGCATCTTCGCCGTCGTCGCGTTCTGGCTGCGCGGGCTGACCGCGGGCGCGCTGACCTTCGTCGGCTTCGCGTTCATCGACTCCCTCGAACTGTGGGACAACGCGATGATCACGCTGTCCCTGGTGCTGGTGGCGACGATCATCGCCCTGCTCGTGGCCGTGCCGCTGGGCATCTGGGCCGCGCGCTCGAACCGGGTCAGCGCGCTGATCCGGCCGGTGCTCGACCTGATGCAGACGCTGCCCGCGATGATCTACCTCATTCCGGCCATCCTGTTCTTCGGCATGGGCGGTCCGGCAGGCATCGTGGCGACGCTGATCTTCGCCCTCGCGCCCGGCGTGCGCATGACCGAGCTGGGCATCCGCCAGGTCGACAAGGAGCTGGTCGAGGCGGCCGAGGCGTTCGGTACGACGCCGCGCAACGTCCTGTTCCGCGTCCAGCTGCCCCTCGCGCTCCCGACGATCATGGCTGGTGTCAACCAGGTCATCATGCTGGGCCTGTCCATGGCCGCCATCGCGGGCATGGTCGGCACCGGCGGCCTCGGCGCCGACGTGAACGAGTCCATCGGCCAGCTCGACGTCGGCCTCGGCGCCGAGTCGGGCGTCTCCATCGTGATCCTCGCGATCTACCTGGACCGCATGACCGCGTCCCTGGGCACCCAGGTGTCGCCCCTCGGCCGTCGCGCCGCCGCCAAGGCGCGCGCCGCGCAGGGCCTGAAGCTGTGGAGCTACCGGCCGCGCCCGGCCTTCGCCGTGATCGGTGTCGTCGTCCTCGCGCTCGTCGCCGGCGGCATGGGCGTCTTCGGCGGCTCGGACGACGAGACCGCCACCGCCGCGGACGGCAAGAACGTCGGCCACGGTAAGGAGCTGAACGTCGGCTACATCCCCTGGGACGAGGGCGTCGCCTCCACCTTCCTCTGGAAGGAGATCCTGGAGCAGCGCGGCTTCAAGGTGAACGCCAAGCAGCTCGACGCGGGCCCGCTCTACACCTCGCTCGCCCAGGGCAGCATCGACTTCCAGACGGACTCCTGGCTGCCGACGACGCACGCCTCGTACTGGGAGAAGTACGGCGACAAGCTGGACGACCTCGGCCGCTGGTACGGCCCGACGTCCCTGGAGCTGACCGTCCCCTCGTACATGAAGGACGTCGACTCCCTGGAGGACCTCAAGAGCAAGAAGGGCACCTTCAAGGGCAAGGTCATCGGCATCGAGTCCAGCGCGGGCATGATGAAGCTGCTCAAGGACAAGGTGCTCAAGGAGTACGGCCTGGAGAAGGACTTCGACGTCGTCGACGGCTCCACGCCCGCGATGCTCGCCGAGCTGAAGCGCGCGTACGCCAAGAAGCAGCCGATCGTCGTGACCCTGTGGTCGCCGCACTGGGCGTACAGCGAGTTCGACCTGAAGAAGCTGAAGGACCCCAAGGGCGCCTGGGGCAAGGGCGACGGCGTGCACACGCTGTCCCGCAAGGGCTTCGGCGGTGACCACCCCGAGGTCGCCAAGTGGCTCAAGGACTTCAAGATGAGCGAGAAGCAGCTCACGGGCCTTGAGGCGGAGATCAACAAGGCGGGCAAGGGCAAGCAGCAGGACGCCGTGCGTGCCTGGCTGAAGCAGAACCCCGGCCTGGTCGACAAGTGGGCCCCGGTGGCCGCGGGCAAGGGCGCCACCCCGGCGGAGGCCAAGCGGACCCTGAACGTCGCGTGGTTCCCCTGGGACGAGGACGTGGCCGTCACGTACCTGTGGAAGAACGTCCTGGAGCGGCGCGGCTACAAGATGAAGCTGTCGCAGTCCGACGTGGGCCCGGTCTACACCGGCCTCGCGCAGGGCGACATCGACGTGAACTTCGACGCCTGGCTGCCCAGTACGCAGAAGAACTACTGGGACAAGCACAAGGACGACCTCGTCGACATGGGCACCTGGTACAGCCCGACGTCGCTCGAAGTCGCCGTACCGTCCTATGTGAAGGGCGTGAAGTCCCTGGCCGACCTCAAGGGCAAGGGCGACACCTTCAACGGCAAGATCGTCGGCATCGAGCCGGGCACCGGCGTGATGCAGAAGCTCAAGGACGAGGTCCTGCCCGGGTACGGGCTCAAGGACGAGTACAAGATCGCCAGCGGCTCGACGCCCGCGATGCTCGCCGAGCTGAAGCGCGCGTACGCCAAGAAGGAGCCGGTCGCCGTGCTGCTGTGGTCGCCGCACTGGGCGTACAGCGAGTACGGCCTGACCAAGCTGAAGGACCCCAAGGGTGCCTTCGGTGAGGGCGACACGATCCGCACGATCACCAGCAAGAAGTTCCCCGAGCAGTACCCGCAGCTCACGAAGTGGTTCAAGAAGTTCAAGATGAGCGAGTCGGAGCTGGCGGGCCTGGAGAACGAGATCAAGAAGCGTGGCAAGGGCCATGAGGAGCAGGCTGTCGCCGCGTGGCTGAAGGAGCACCCGGAGGTTCCGGACCGGATGACTCCGCAGTAGCCGTGGGACCGGCCGCTCCGCCTCCGGTTCCATCGGAGGCTTGAAGCCGCCCGTGCCGTCGTGGTGCTCCGCCGATGCGCGGCGGATTCCGCCCGCCCGCTCGTCCCGCTCCGGGACGGGTGGGCGGGCGTACGTGTGCTCCGGGGCGGGTCGCCGGGCGCCGAGAACGTGCGCCGGACGGGCCGGGAAGGTGCCGGAGTTGCGGTGCGCGGCCCCCTCCGGCGACGATTCTGGGTCCGTCGGGCGTTGGGTGATGAGCGCGCGGGGCGACGGCCCCGCGACGGCGCGCGCCCCGGCGCTCGGCCGGAACCTGCGCACGGTCCGCCCAACTGGGTAAAACCGTTTGGCGAACATGCGTAGGGTGCAGAAAACCCATCAGGGTGAAGGCACCGGCTCGGACGAGTGGGCCGAAGCGCGCAAGAGAAGAAGGGAGCCGAGGCGATGGACGAGCACAAGGAAAACCTCCGGGTGGGCTCGGCCGTACGGCGGCGCCGCCGTCAGCTGGAGCTCACCCTGGCGGTCGTCTCCCGGCGCAGCGGCCTGTCGGTGCCGTTCCTGAGCCAGGTCGAGAACGAGCGGGCCCGGCCCAGCATGCGGTCCCTGGAGCGGGTCGCGGACGCGCTCGGCACCACCGCCGTGGAGCTGCTCGCCGCCGCGGACCCGACCGGCACGGTCGACCTGGTGCGCGCCGACGACGAGGTGTGCCTGGCCGGCGGCACCCCCGAGACGCACGTACGGGACCTGGTGCGCGGCCACCACCAGCTGCACGCCTTCGAGTACGTGGGCGACCACGACGAGGGCCGCGAGTTCCAGCACCGCAACGACGAGCTGATGTACGTCATCGCGGGCGCCGTCGAGGTCGAGGCCGAAGGCCGTGCCTACCGCCTCGGGCGGGGGGACTCCCTGTATCTGACGGGCGGCGTACGGCACCGCTGGCGGGCCACGGCCGCGGACGCGCGGGTGCTCGTCGTCGCCGTGGGCGACCACATCGAGGCCCTGGACGCGGGGCGGCGCTGAGCGATGCCCTCCGCCCGGGTGGTCTCCCTGGTGCCGTCCCTGACCGAAGCGGTCGCCGTGACCGTGCCGGGCGCCCTGGTGGGGGCCACCGACTGGTGCAGCCACCCGGCGGATCTCGACGACCTCGGCGTCGCCCGGATCGGCGGCACGAAGAACCCGGACGTCGCCGCGGTCCGCGCGCTCACCCCGGACCTGGTGCTCGCCAACGAGGAGGAGAACCGCCCCGCCGACCTGGCCGCCCTGCGCGCCGCGGGCCTCGAGGTCCTGGTCACGGAGGTGCGGGGCCTGGAGCAGGCCTTCCGCGAGCTGACCCGGGTGCTCGCCGCCTGCGGCGGGCCCGCGCGGCCGCGGTGGCTGGCCGAGGCCGAGGACGTCTGGGCCGGCCTGCCGCGCCCGGGCACCCGGCTGCGGGCGGCCGTGCCGATCTGGCGGCGGCCCTGGATGGTGCTCGGCCGGGACACGTTCGCGGGGGACCTGCTCGCGCGCCTGGGCGTGGACAACGCCTACGGGACGCACGCCGAGCGCTACCCGCGCGTCCCGCTCGACGAACTGCGCGCCGCCGGCCCTGACCTGGTGGTGCTCCCGGACGAGCCCTACCGCTTCACGGCCGACGACGGCCCCGAGGCGTTCCCCGGCCTGCCCGCCGCGCTGGTCAGCGGACGCCACCTCACCTGGTACGGACCGTCGCTGCGGGAGGCACCGGGGGTGCTCAGCGGGGCGCTGCGAGCAGCCGTCCGTTGAGCAGGCCCCGGGTCGTCCGGATGACGGCCACCGACCACGCGGTCACCAGGACGGCGAAGAGGGCCGCGGCCAGCCAGTCGTAGGCGGCGAGTCCGGTGTGGCGGCCGAGGCCCGCGGCGCCGGTGACGCAGGTGCCGACGGGGAAGGTGAAGGCCCACCAGGTCATCGCGAAGCCCATGCCCGCGCGCCGGGCGCGGACCACCATCGCGGTCGCGAGGGCCAGCCACATCAGGGCGAAGCCGAGCACCGGGACGCCGTACAGCACGGCGAAGACCGCGAAGCCCTGGTCGTAGGGGGCGGGCAGCACGCCCTGCGCCACGTCGGCGAACTTGTTGGCGGCGGTCGTGGACTGGCCGAGCGGGCCGAGGACCAGGAAGACGGTGGGGGTCAGCGCGAGGGGCAGCGGGGGCCCGGTGACCAGGCGGGCGAAGATCAGCGGCAGCATCACCAGGGTGGCGAGCAGGCTGATGCCGAACATCGCGAAGCAGGCGTAGAGCAGGGTCCGCTGGGCCTGCCCGGCCGGCAGGTGGGGCACGAGCAGCGGGCCGAGGGCCGCGGCGACCATGGGGGCCACGACGGGCAGGAGCCACACCGGGGACGCCTGATCGGCCGCGATCTTGTGCCGGACCACCATCAGGTACGGGATGGCGACGGCCGCCGCGAGGCCGATCGCCGTGCCCGCGGTGAACAGGACGGTGTCGAGGGCGACCGCCGCGCCGGTGCCTATCCAGTCCCGGCCGACGAGCACGGTCGCCCCGCCGACCGCGAGCAGGGCCATGGACAGACAGCCGTAGAACGGGGCCATGGCCGGGTCGAGGAGGTGCGCGCGGGCCTGGTCGCGGTGGTGCGCCCAGTGCGCGGCGCGCGCGAGCAGGAGCGCGGTCAGCATCAGCAGGGACAGCGCCCACACGGCGGCGCAGGCCGTGCGCAGGCCCGGCAGGTCGTACGGCAGCGTCACACCCGCGTTGGCGATGATCGCCGTGCCCATGACGGCGGCGTACCAGTTGGGGCCGAGGTGCCGGACGGCGGCGAGGGGAGTGCGGGGGTGCGCCCGGGGGCTGCTGTGCGCTGCGGTGACCATGACTCCACGGTGCGCCCCCGCCGCCCGGCCCACCAGGGATCTTGTGGCTATCAGGGCATAACCTGGGCTTATGACCTCAGCTTCGTCGCGTTCCGCGGACACCCCGCCGGGGGCGCCGCTCGCGCACCGGGTGCCGGACCTGGCGGCCCTGGAGCTGCTGCTCGCCGTGGCACGGCTCGGCAGCCTAGGCCGGGCGGCGCGGGAACTCGGCATCAGCCAGCCCGCGGCGAGCGGGCGCGTCCGGTCCATGGAGCGGCAGCTCGGCGTGGCCCTGGTGGAGCGCTCCCCGCGCGGCTCGCGGCTGACGGAGGCGGGGGCCCTCGTCACCGACTGGGCGCGGCGGATCGTGGAGGCGGCCGAGGCCTTCGACGCCGGCGCGCAGGCGCTGCGGGGCCGCCGTGACTCGCGCCTGCGGGTGGCGGCGAGCATGACCATCGCCGAGTACCTGCTGCCCGGCTGGCTGATCGCGCTGCGCGCCCGGCGCCCGGACACGGCCGTCTCTCTGCTCGCGGGGAACTCCGCGGAGGTCGCGGAGCGGCTTCTCGGCGGCGACGCCGACCTCGGCTTCGTGGAGGGGCTGAGGGTGCCGGCCGGCCTGGACGCGGCGGTGGTCGGGCACGACCGGCTGATCGTGGTGGTCGCGCCGGGCCACCCCTGGGCGCGGCGGCGCGCGCCCCTCGCGGCGGCGGAGCTTGCCGGGACGTCGCTGATCCTGCGCGAGCAGGGGTCCGGCACCCGGCAGGTCCTGGACACGGCCATCGGTGGGCTCGCGCCGCCGCTCATGGAGCTGTCCTCCACCACCGCGGTGAAGTCCGCCGCGGTGAGCGGGGCCGGGCCCGCTGTGGTCAGTGAGTTGGCCCTTGGCGACGAGTTGGCTGCCCGTCGCCTGGTGCGGGTGGCGGTGGAGGGGGTGCGGCTGCGCCGCGAGCTGCGGGCCGTGTGGCCCATGGGGCAGGTGCCCGTCGGGCCCGCGCGGGAGCTGCTGGGGCTTACGCGCGACGGGGCTTGAGCGTCCCTGGGGTTGCCGCCCTTTGCCGTGAGACGTCTGCGGCTGGGTCGTGGCTGGTCGCGCAGTTCCCCGCGCCCCTTTGGGGGGCACCAGGCTTGGGTCTAGGCGGGGTGTGGGCTGGGTGGTCCGGGGGTTGCCGGTGTCTGTCGTTGGGTGTCTGCGGCTTTGTTGTGGCTGGTCGCGCAGTTCCCCGCGCTCCTTTGGGGGGCTGCCGCGGCCCTCACCAGTGCCTCCATCACCCGGGTGTCCGTGCCCGCCTCCGGGTGCCACTGCACGCCCAGGACCCAGGTGGGGCCCGGCAGTTCGACGGCCTCGACGGTGCCGTCGTCCGCGTGGGCGGAGGGGACGAGGCCCTGGCCGAGGCGGTCCACCGCCTGGTGGTGGTACGTGGGGACGTCCGTGGAGGCGTCCGGCACGGCCGTGGCGTACCGGGTGCCGGGGACCGGCCTGACCGTGTGCGTACTGAAGACGCCGGGGGCCTTGGCGTGGCCGTCCAGGTGCTGGATCAGCGTGCCGCCCAGGGCGACGTTGAGGAGTTGCATGCCCCGGCAGATGCCGAGCAGGGGCGTGCCGGCGGCCAGGGCGGCGCGGATCAGGGCGAGTTCCCAGGCGTCGCGCTCCTTCGCGGGCGGGCCCGTGCGCTCCTCGCGCTCGGCGCCGTAGCGGGCCGGCTCCACGTCGGGGCCGCCAGCGACGACCAGGCCGTCGAGGCAGGCCACGACGTCCGCCGCGTACGCCGGGTCGTCGGGCGGCAGCATCGACGCGAGGCCGCCCGCCGCCTGCACCAGGCGCGGATACCCGGCGGGCAGCAGCGCGGCGGGCAGCGTCCACACGCCCCAGCGCGCCTCGGCCTCCAGATAGGTGCTGACGCCGATCAGCGGCCGCTTGACGTTCCCGTTCACTTCGAACTCCCTCTGCTGTCGTACTAGTTCCGTCTAGTTCCGTTCCAGTTCGGCCTCCGCGGCGGCCAGTGCCGCGAACTCCTCCTCCGGTGCCCGCGCCACCAGATGCTTGCGGCTGTACAGGCCGAAGTACGCGATCGCCACCCCGTACACGCCGAGGGCGATGAACGCCGCCGTGACGTCCACCAGGAACGTGGCCACCAGCGCGGCGCAGGCGAGGACGAGCGCCACCGACGAGGTCAGGACGCCGCCGGGCGTGCGGTAGGGCCGCTCGAGGCCCGGCTCGCGGCGGCGCAGCACGATGTGGGAGAGCGACATCAGGGCGTAGGAGATGGTCGCGCCGAAGACCGCCACGTTCAGCATGCGCGCCCCGTCGCCGCTGGCTGCCGCGAGTGAGAAGCCGATCGCGCCCGGCACGAGCAGGCCCAGGTAGGGCGCCTTGCGGCTGCTCGTCAGGGACAGGAAGCGCGGCAGGTAGCCCGCTCGGGACAGGGCGAAGAGCTGGCGCGAACCGGCGTAGATCAGGGAGAAGAAGGAGGCGACCAGGCCCGCGAGGCCCGCGTAGTTGATGACGCGGCTCAGGCCCGTGCGCTCGCCGTCCGGCTGGAGGGCGTCCACCAGGGGGTTGCCGGTCGACTGGATGGCGGCGGAGCCGCGCGCGCCCGCCGAGGCGAGGAACGTCAGGACCGCGAGGGCGACCAGGATGAGCATCGACCAGCGGATCGCCCGCGGCAGCGTGCGTGCCGGGTCCTTCGTCTCCTCGGCCGCGAGCGGCACGCCCTCCACGCCCAGGAAGAACCACATGCCGAACGGGAACGCCGCCCAGATGCCCAGAATCCCCAGCGGCAGCCACGAGTTGGCACCGAACGCGTCGTGATCCACGGGGATGTCGTTGAGCTTCGAGCCGTCGAAGTCCGTGAACGCGCCGACGGCGAACACGAGCAGCGCCACCACCGCGACGCCGGTCACGACGAAGCTGAACCGCAGGGCCTCGCCGACGCCCCACAGATGGATGCCGATGAAGATCACGAAGCAGGCGAGGTAGACCGGCCAGCCCGACTCCAGGCCGAAGAGGCCGAGCGACTCCACGTAGTCGCCGATGAAGATGGAGATCGCGGCGGGCGCGAGGATGTACTCGATGAGGATCGCCGTGCCGGTCAGGAAGCCGCCCCAGGGGCCGAGGGCGCGGCGCGCGAAGCCGTAGCCGCCGCCCGCCGTCGGCAGGACGGACGACAGCTCCGCGAGCGAGAGGACCATGCAGGTGTACATCACGCCCATGAGGGCCATCGCGATGGCCAGGCCGCCGAAGCCGCCCTCCTTCAGCCCGGAGTTCCAGCCCGAGTAGTCGCCGGAGACGACGTACGCGACGCCGAGGCCGGTCAGCAGCACCCATCCGGCGTTGCCGCGGCGCAGGGCGCGCCGCTCCAGATAGTCGTCGCCTTCGGCGGCGCGCGCCTTCGTCGGCTCCGTGGACTCCAGGCTCATGCGGGGCTCCCCCTGCGGCGCTCAATGGATTGAGGACATACCTTTGCGGTGTGGAGGCATACCCTCGCGGTGCGGGCGGACAGAAATCAAGACCTGTGCGTAACGTGCTGGTTAACCGTGCGGCCCGCGAGGGGGCGCTCGCCCGGTCCGCGGAGGGGGTGCTCGCCCGGTCCGCGGAGGGGGCGCTCGTCCGGCCCGCGGAGGGGGAGCCCGCGCGCCTGCGAAGGGAGCGCCCGCGCGCCCGCGGAGGGGGTGTCCGCGCGCCCGCGGCTCAGGTCAGGAAGCCCCGCAGCAGCGCCGCCGTACCCGCGCAGTGCTCGCGCATCATCTCCCGCGCCCCGTCCGCGTCCCCGTCGAGCACGGCCTCCACGAGGGCGGTGTGCTGGCGCTGCGAGTGCTCCAGGTTGCGGACCAGCAGGGGGATGCAGTCCAGCAGGTCGTTGACGGTCGCGCGGACCGCCGCGTACTGCGCGGTGAGCGTGGGGGAGCCGGACAGCTCGGCGAGCGTGAGGTGCAGCAGGGTGTCCAGGCGGCGGTAGTCGGCGAGGGGCGCGTCATGGGTGCGCGCGAGGGCCTCGCGCAGCCGGTCGGCCTGCTCGGCGGTGAGGCCGTGCGCCGCGCACAGGCCCGCCGCGCCCACTTCGAGGACCTCGCGGAAGCGCAGCGCGTCCTCCACGTCCGCGCCGGCGACCCGGCGGCGCAGCTCGGCCTCGCCCGGCGCCTCCGCGCGCGGGCGCACGAAGGTGCCGCCGTAGCGCCCGCGCCGGGACTCCACCAGGCCCTGGTCCTGGAGCACCTTCAGGACCTCGCGCAGCGTGACCCGGCTGATGCCGAGCAGATCGGCCAACTCTCGCTCCGCCGGAAGCCGTTCGCCGCCGGGCACCAGGCCGAGGCGGACGACCTGGAGGATCTGCTCCAGAGCCTCCTCGAAGCCGTTGCCCGCACGGACCGGTCGCAGCACCTGATTGAGGCGATCCTCGCCCCGCGCGTGGGACATCTGCCCGTACCCCCTTCCCAAGCAATGGTTCTTGCCCATACCTTATGGCCACTCGGCTGACCCAAGGAGGCTTTTCCCGTGGCAGACCGCACACCCCCGCTCGGCGTCGAGGAGCTGCGTGCCCTCGTGGCGAGCGGTGAGATCGACACTGTCGTCCTGGCCTTCCCCGACATGCAAGGGCGGCTCCAGGGCAAGCGGTTCGCCGCCCCGTTCTTCCTCGACGAGGTCCTGGAGCACGGCACGGAGGGCTGCAACTACCTCCTGGCCGTGGACCCCGAGATGAACACCGTCGACGGCTACGCGATGTCCTCCTGGGAGCGCGGGTACGGCGACTTCGCCATGCGCCCCGACCTCTCCACCCTGCGCCGCGTCCCCTGGCACGAGGGCACCGCGCTGCTCATCGCCGACCTGGCCTGGGACGACGGCTCGCCGGTCGTCGCGGCCCCGCGCCAGATCCTGCGCCGCCAGCTGGAGCGGCTCGCCGAGCACGGCTACACCGCGCACGTCGGCACCGAGTTGGAGTTCATCGTCTTCAAGGACACCTACGAGCAGGCCTGGGACGCGGGCTACCAGGGCCTCACCCCCGCCAATCAGTACAACATCGACTACTCCGTCCTCGGCACCGGCCGCATCGAGCCGCTCCTGCGCCGCATCCGCAACGAGATGGCGGGCGCGGGCCTGACGGTGGAGTCCGCCAAGGGCGAGTGCAACCCGGGTCAGCACGAGATCGTGTTCCGCTACGACGAGGCCCTCGTCACCTGCGACCAGCACGCGCTGTACAAGACAGGCGCCAAGGAGATCGCCGCCCAGGAAGGCGTGTCGATCACCTTCATGGCGAAGTACAACGAGCGCGAGGGCAACTCCTGTCACATCCACCTCTCGCTCCAGGACGCCGACGGCGCCAACGCCATGGCGGGGGACGGCCCCGGAGGCATGTCGCCCGTCATGCGCCACTTCCTCGCGGGCCAGCTCGCGGCGCTGCGCGACTTCAGCCTCCTGTACGCGCCCCACATCAACTCGTACAAGCGCTTCCAGCCGGGCTCCTTCGCGCCGACCGCGGCCGCCTGGGGCTACGACAACCGCACCTGCTCCCTGCGGGTGGTCGGCCACGGCCGTTCGCTGCGCTTCGAGAACCGCCTTCCCGGCGGCGACGTCAACCCGCACCTGGCCGTCGCCGGTCTGGTCGCGGCCGGCCTGTACGGCATCGAACAGCAGCTGGAACTGCCCGAAGCGTGCACGGGCAACGCCTACACCGCCGACTACGCACACGTCCCGACGACCCTGCGCGAGGCCGCCGAGCTGTGGGAGAACAGCCCCGTCGCCAAGGCCGCGTTCGGCGACGAGGTCGTCGCGCACTACCGCAACATGGCGCGGGTCGAGCTGGACGCCTTCGACTCCGCGGTGACCGACTGGGAGCTGCGCCGCTCCTTCGAACGCATGTGAGGCACGTCTTGCTCGAAACACTCCAGGTACTGAACCCGGCGACGGAGGACGTCGTCGCGACCGTCCCCGCAGCCACCCCGGCGGACGTCGACGCCGCCGTCGCGCGCGCCGCCCGGGCGCAGGAGAAGTGGGCCGCCGTGGCCCCCGCCGACCGGGCCCGGCTCCTGCGCCGCTTCGCCACCGTCATCGACGGCCACATCGAGGAGCTGGCGCGGCTCGAGGTGCGCGAGGCCGGGCACGTCATCGGCAACGCCCGCTGGGAGGCGGGCAACGCCCGGGACCTGTTCGACTACGCGGCGGGCGGCGCCGAGCGCCTCAACGGCCGGCAGATCCCCGTCCCCGGCGGCCTCGACGTCACGATCCTCGAACCCCTCGGCGTCATCGGCGTCATCGCGCCCTGGAACTTCCCGATGCCCATCGCCGCCTGGGGCACCGCCCCGGCCCTCGCGGCGGGCAACGCGGTCGTCCTCAAGCCCGCCGAGACCACCCCGCTCACCGCCCTGCGCCTGGCCGAGCTTGCCCTGGCGGCGGGCCTGCCGGAGGGCCTGTTCCAGGTCCTGCCCGGCGAGGGCGCCGTCGCCGGGAACGCCCTCGTGGAGCACCCCGGCGTCGCCAAGATCGTGTTCACCGGGTCGACCGGCGTGGGCAAGCGGATCATGGCCAAGTGCGCGGACCGCGTGAAGCGCGTGACCCTCGAACTCGGCGGCAAGAGCCCGAACATCGTCTTCGCCGACGCCGACGTGGAGGCCGCCGCCCTCGCCGCGCCCGGCTCGTTCCTCGACAACTCCGGCCAGGACTGCTGCGCCCGCACCCGCGTCCTCGTGCAGCGCTCCGTCTACGACCGCTTCGTCGAGGTCCTGACACCCCTGATCGAGTCGTACGTCGTCGGCGACCCGGCCGACGAGAAGACCCAGATGGGCCCCCTCATCTCCCGCGCCCAGCTGGACCGGGTGCGCTCCTACGTGCCCGCGGGCACGGGCATCCGCGGCAGCGCCCCCGAAGGGCCCGGCTTCTGGTTCCCGCCCACCGTCCTCACCGACGCGGAGCCGACCTCGCCGGTCGCCGTCGAGGAGGTCTTCGGCCCGGTGGCCGTGGTGCTGCCCTTCGAGGACGAGGCCGAGGCGGTCCGCCTCGCCAACGCCACCGACTACGGCCTCTCGGGCTCGGTCTGGACCCGGGACGTGGGCCGGGCGCTGCGCGTCTCCCAGGCCGTGCGGGCAGGCAACCTGTCCGTCAACTCGCACTCCAGCGTGCGCTACTGGACCCCCTTCGGGGGTTACGGCCAGTCCGGACTCGGGCGGGAGCTGGGTCCGGACGCCCTGACCGCCTTCACGGAAACCAAGAACGTCTTCATCAGCACGGAGGGCCCGTCACTGTGACCGAAGAGAACATCTGCCGCCGCCTCGTCGGCCGCACCGCCGTCATCACCGGCGCGGGCAGCGGCATCGGCCTCGCCACCGCACGCCGCCTCGCCTCCGAGGGCGCGCACGTGGTGTGCGGCGACATCGACGACACCGCGGGCAAGAAGGCCGCCGAGGAGGTCGGCGGGACATACGTGAAGGTCGACGTCACCGACGCCGAGCAGGTCGAGACGCTGTTCAAGACGGCGTACGACACCTACGGCTCGGTCGACATCGCCTTCAACAACGCGGGCATCTCGCCGCCCGACGACGACTCCATCCTGGACACCGGCCTGGAGGCCTGGAAGCGCGTCCAAGAGGTCAACCTCACCTCCGTGTACCTGTGCTGCAAGGCCGCCATCCCCTACATGCGGCGCCAGGGCAAGGGCTCCATCATCAACACAGCCTCGTTCGTGGCCCGGATGGGCGCCGCGACCTCGCAGATCTCGTACACCGCGTCCAAGGGCGGCGTACTCGCGATGTCCCGCGAGCTGGGCGTGCAGTTCGCCCGCGAGGGCATCCGCGTGAACGCGCTGTGCCCGGGCCCGGTGAACACCCCGCTGCTCCAGGAGCTGTTCGCCAAGGACCCCGAGCGCGCCGCACGCCGCCTCGTGCACATCCCGGTGGGCCGCTTCGCCGAGGCCGAGGAGATCGCCGCCGCGGTCGCCTTCCTCGCCAGCGACGACTCCGCGTTCGTGAACGCCACGGACTTCCTCGTCGACGGCGGCATCTCCGGGGCGTACGTCACGCCCCAGTAGTTCACCCAGAGGCCACCCACCGATCAGCCGGGCGTCGTGAGGCGCCCGGCTGACCTGCGTAGACAGGCACCGTGTTCATGAAGACCAAGCATCGCTGGTACGCGGCCGCCGCCGCCCTCGCCGTCGCCGGGACCGGCCTCGCCACCACCGCCCAGGCCGCCCCGGCCCCCCGCGCCGCGCACGGCACCGCCGCCGCGACGTGCCCCGCCCTCACCGTCTCGAAGGGCTGGTACGGGGACAACAAGGACCGCCTCCAGCGCCTCCTCGACACCTACGGCCGCTGCGGCGACAGGTACGGCAAGTCCGACAAGCACGACAAGCCCCTCGCCGTCTTCGACTGGGACAACACGGTCATCAAGAACGACGTGGGCGACGCCACCATGTTCTGGATGCTGCGCCACGGCAAGATACGCACCCCCGAGCGCGGCGACTGGCGCACCACGAGCCGCTACCTCACCGCACCCGCCGCCAAGGCCCTCACCAAGGCCTGCCCGGCCACCGGCCGCACCCTTCCCACCGGGACGAACACCGCCTGCGCCGACGAGATCGCCTCCGTGTACGGCGAGGGCACCACGACCACCGGCAAGGAAGCCTTCGCCGGGTTCGACCACCGCCGCATGGAGCCGCAGTACGCCTGGCTCGCCCAGCTCCTGCGGGGCCTGAGCGCCGCCCGCGTCAAGGACTTCGCGGCCGCCGCCCGCGCCGAGAACCTCGCCGCGCCCGTCGGCGCCGCACAGCGCGTCGGCACCGGCCGGGTCACCGGCTGGGCCCGCTACTACGACCAGCAGCGCGATCTGATCCGCACCCTGAAGAAGGCCGGTTTCGACGTGTACGTCGTCTCCGCGTCGCCCGAGCCCGTCGCCGAGGTCTGGGCGAAGGGCGTCGGTCTCGACGCCCGGCACACCCTCGGCATCCGCAACGTCACCCGCGAAGGCCGCCTCACCGCCCGCCTCAAGGGCTGCGGCTCCGTCGCGGACGGCGCCGACTCGATGATCACGTACATCGACGGCAAGCGCTGCGCCATCAACGAGCGGATCCTCGGCGTGCGCGGCAAGGCCGCCGAGAAGGTACAGCCTGCGGCGAAGCGCCAGGTGTTCGCCGCGGGCGACTCCGACACCGACGTGTCCTTCCTGCGCGACGCCACCGGCCTCCGGCTCGTCCTGAACCGCAACAAGACCGAGCTGATGTGCCGCGCCTACGACAACGGCGACCGGCGCTGGCTGATCAACCCCATGTTCATCGAGCCCAAGGGTGAGCAGTCCGCGCCCTACCCGTGCGCCACCACCGGCTACACCGGCCGCGACGGCACGAAGGCCCCGGTGCGCCGCGCGGACGGATCGGTCATCGCGGACCAACGGGACAGTGTGTACGGGGGTTCAGCGCCCTCGTAGGACTGCTGTAGCGTCCACGCACATGCGTAACAGAAACGTTCTGGCGCTGACGCTGGCCTCGGCCGCCACCCTGGTGGCCGGGCCCGTCGCGCTTCCCGCTGCCGCCGCCACGGCCGCGCCCGCGTCGCACACCGGCGCCCACTGTCCCCAGCTGTCGAAGAAGCTCACCTGGTACGGCGACAACCGCGCCCGCCTCCAAAGGGTCATCGACGAGCGGGGCACCTGCTCCAACCCGCACCTCGGCCACGGCCAGAAGCGTCCCGTCGCCGCCTTCGACTGGGACAACACCGTCGTCAAGAACGACGTCACCGACGCCACCATCAGCTGGGCGCTGCGGCACGACAAGATCCTGCGCCCCAAGAGCTGGAAGTCCTCCAGCAAGTGGATGACGGCCGCGGGCCACCGCGCCCTCACCAAGGCCTGCGGCACCAAGGTGCCCGTCGGCAAGCCGCTGCCCACGTCCACCGACACCGACTGCGCCGACGAGATCCTCCAGATCCGCGAGGACGGCACCACGATGGGCGGCGCCGCCGCCTTCGCCGGGACCTGGCACCACCGCCGCACCGTCCCGCAGTACGCCTGGGTGCCGCAGCTCTTCGCCGGACACACCGTCAAGGAGGTGGAGACGTACGCGAAGAAGGCCCGCACGGAGGCCCTCGCCGCGCCCGTCGGCACCACCCGCACCATCGGCAGCCACACCGTGCCCGGCTACGCGCGCTACTACGACCAGCAGCGCGATCTGATCCGCACCCTGAAGAAGGCCGGTTTCGACGTCTACATCGTCTCCGCGGGCTCCGAGCCCGTGGCCGAGGTGTGGTCACGCGGGGTGGGCATCGACCGCAAGCACACCGTCGCGATCCGCTCCGTCCTGGACGGCAAGGGCCGCATCACCACCTGGAACCAGGGCTGCGGCGGCGTCGGCGTCAACAAGGGCGACGTCATCCCGTACATCGACGGCAAGCGCTGCTTCATCAACCAGGAGATCTACAAGATCAAGGGCAAGAAGGCCTGGGACAAGCAGCGCTGGAGCCGGCGCATCGCGGTGGGCGGCGGCGACGCCGACACCGACGTGACGTTCGTCGGTGACGCCACCGGCGCGCACCTCGTGCTGAACCGCAACAAGGGCGAGTTCATGTGCCGCGCGTACGACAACGCCGACGGCCGCTGGGTCGTGAACCCCATGTTCATCGAGCCGCTGCCGCAGAAGCCGGGCACCTACCCGTGCTCGACCGCCGCGTACAACGAGCCCGACGGACGCAAGGGCCCCGTCCTGCGCGAGGACGGCTCCGTGGTCCCCGACCAGCGGGACAGCGTCCACTGACGGCCTGACCCGGCTGGTTGTGCCGGCCGGCGCGGCACGTCCTAGAGTGCCGGGATGAGCATGTCGCCGCCGCCCGGCTGGTACCCGGACCCGTCCCACCCCGCCGTCGAGCGCTGGTGGGACGGGTCCGCGTGGACCGAGCACCGGCGCACGCCCGAGGCCACGGTCCCTCTTGCGCAGGCGGGGCCGGGGCTCGGCGCCACCGCCGTGCGGCCGCTGCCCGCGCGCACGGGCGGCCGTCGCGCCAAGGCCGTCGCGCTCGGCGCGGCCGGGGCGGTCCTCGTCGCGTCGATCGTCACCGGCTTCCTGGTCCTCCAGGACGACGACGGCGACCCCGCGGCCGGGCCCGCGCCCACCGCCCCGGCGCCGCACGAGCCGACCCCCACGACCGCGTCGCCCACCGCGTCCGCGTCGCCCACCGAGGCCCCCGAGGATGCCGACACCCTCACCGACGAACTCAACGGCATCACCCTGCCCGTGCCCGACGGCTGGGAGAAGGCCGAGCACACCGTCGGCGACGAGCTGACCCTCCAGACGCCGGACACCTACGAGTGCCCCGGAGACGCAGGCTTCTGCCGCCACGGCACGATCACCACGCGCACGGCGACCGGCACCGACGAGCGCTCGCCGGAGAAGCTCGCCCGGCGCGACATCGCGGACGCCGCCGAGGCCGCGTACGACCACGACGCGCTCGACCGCGAGCCGTTCGGCGGCATCACGCGCCACACCCAGGTCAAGAGCGGCGCCGTCGCGGTCGCGGGCCGCAGCGGGTACTTCGTGCGGTGGCGCGTCCACACCAAGAAGGGGCCCGGTGGCTACGTGCAGTCCCTGTCGTTCCCCTCCAGCACCGGCTCCGAGGCCATGGTCATCGTCCGCATCACCATCGACGCGGCGGACGGCGCGCCCCCGCTGTCCGACATCGACGAGGTCGTGGACGGCATCAGGCCCGTCGGGGACAGCGCCACCGGCGGGGGAGCGGGCAGCAGCGTGGGCCCCACGCCTTAGCGGCTAACGCGCCCTCACAAGAAGGTGTGGCCCTCGCCCCGGTACGTCGGCACCGTCTCCGTGACCCGGTCGCCCTCGACCAGGCGCAGCTCCGCGAACCGCTCGCACAGCTCACCGGCCTTGGCGTGCCGGAACCACACCTTGTCCCCGATCCGCAGGTCGTCCGCTGCGGGCCCGAGCAGCGGTGTCTGGACCTCGCCCGCGCCCTCCTGGGCGTCGTACCGCAGCCCCTGGGGCAGATACGGCGCAGGCGAACGGTCCGCGCCCGCGACCCCCGACGCCGGATAGCCGCCGCCGAGCACCGTCACCACGCCCGGCCCCGGCCTGCGGACGACCGGCTGCGCGAAGAGCGCCGCCGGACGTCCGCTGAACGACGTGTAGTTGTCGAACAGGCGCGGCACGTACAGGCCCGATCCCGCCGCCACCTCCGTGACCGCGTCCTCGGCCGCCGTGTGCTGCACGCTGCCGGTGCCGCCGCCGTTCACGAACTCCAGGTCCGGCACGGCGTCGCGCACCGCCCGGATCGTCTCCGCGCGCCGGGCGGCCAGTTCCTTGCGGGCGGCGGCCTGCATGAGCCGCACCGCCCGGGACTTGGCGGGGTGCCCCGCGACGGCGTCCCCGACCCCCGCGACGTGCCCCTCGTACGCCATGACGCCCACGAGCCGGAAGCCCGGCCGCCGCGCGATCGCCCGCGCGAGCGCGGCGACCTGGGCCGGCTCGTGCAGCGGGGAGCGCCGCGCGCCGATCCGCACCCGCCCGCCGAGCAGCCTCAGGGAGGTGTCCAACTCCAGGCACACGCGCACCTCTTCGCGCCCGTCGCCGCGCGCTTCCTCGATCAGCCGCAGCTGCGCCGGATCGTCGACCATCACCGTCACGGCCGCCGCCGGCTTCGGGTCGGCCGCCAGCTCGGCGAACGCGGCGCGGTCCGCCGAGGGGTACGCGAGCAGGACGTCGTCGAAGCCGGAGCGCGCCAGCCACAGGGACTCCGCGAGGGTGTACGACATGACCCCGGCGAAGCCGTCCCGCGCGAGCACCCGTTCAAGGAGTGCCCGGCACCGCACGGACTTGCTCGCCACCCGGAGGGGCTTCCCGCCCGCCCGGCGCGTCAAGTCGGCGGCGTTGGCGTCGAACGCCGTCAGGTCGACGATCGCGAGGGGCGCGTCGAGGTGCGCGGTGGCCCGGTCGTAACGGGCCCGGTCCGCGGCCCGGTCCCGGGTGAAGTCAGCGGCTCCGCCTGTCATGGGCGCAGCCTGCCAGACACCGCTACCCGAGGGTAGGGGGACGTTCCGGGCAGATCACCCGGTGGCCTGGACTGGGTTCCCGTGGGGCTCATGTCAACCCGTAAAGTGACGCGCACGCAGGGAGCGCGCGACGCGACGGAACGGGGGGTGCATGAGCACGGAGGCGCGACGGCCCCCCGTCCCCCCAGGTCCCGGCACCCCGCCCCGGGTGCCCGCCCAGCCCGACGGCACCCCGGCCGCTCCCGGTGAGCCCGTCACCCCGGACCCGGCGTCCGGCCCGCCTTCGCCCAGGACCACGGGGGAGCCGCCCCCGCCGCCCGCGAGCGCGCGCTTTCCCGACGTACGACCGCCCGTGGACCACGCCCGTCCCCGCGGCGGCCCCGACGCCCCCCTCCCGCCCGAACACGAGGCCGCGGTCGCGGACCTCCTGGCACCCTTCGACCGGCTCGCCCCGGGCCGCACCAGGCCGCCTGCCCGGGCTGCGCGATCAGGGGCTGCGGAGGCTTATACGGCCAGGGCGGGCGCTGATAAGGGCGCCAGCACGGATGCCGGCACCGACTCCAGGGCGGACGACGCGCGCGGCGGAAGCCCCGCCGAGCCGGGCCCGGCCGCTCCCGAGTCCGCGGAGCCCCCCGAGCGGGACGCCTCCCGGCCGGGCCCTGGCGAGCCCGCCCCCTCCGAGCCCGACGCCCAGGACGCCCCGCCGCCCGCGTCCGCCCGCCTCCCGGACGCGCCCCCCGTCCCGGTGAACCCGCCGCGCCCCGGCGTACCCCCGCGCCCGGCGGGCAGCCCGTCGCGGAGCCGGACCCGGGCCGCCCGCAAGGTCGTCGGTACCGTCGACCTGTCGCCGCGCCCCGACGCGCACCGGCCCTTCGTGTTCCTCGCCCGGCCCGCGCTGTACGACGACACCACCACCCGGCTCCGCCCCGTCGCGGACTGGCTCGGGCCCCGCGCGGCCGCCGCCGCGGCCTGCGCCGTCCTCGGCCTCGGGCTCATCGGCGGCGCCGCGACCGGGAGTTGGCTGACCGGCGAGTCCGACGCGGCGGGCGGCTCCCGCTCCACCTACGCCACCGCCGGGGCGCTCTGGCACAGCCTGCCCGTCGACGACCTGTTCCCGCCCGCCATCAAGGGCGAGGGCGCGGGCCCCGGCGGCGCCGACCGGGTCTGGAACCGCGTCGCCGTCGCCCCCGACAGCGGCTGCGCCAAGGCCTTCGACCCGCTGCTGCGCAAGGCGCTCGCCCCGGTCGGCTGCCGACGCCTGCTGCGCGCCACCTACACCGACGCCACGAAGAGCCATCTGACCACCGTGGGCCTGCTGTTCACCAAGGCCGACGCCCCCGCGATGCGCGCGCTGCGCACCCGCTTCGGCCAGGAGGGCCTGGACCGGCGCACCGACCTGATGCCCCGCGCGTACGCCGCCCCCGGCACCCCGGCGGCGGGCTTCGGCGACGTGCAGCGGGCCACCTGGACCCTGTCGGTCGTGCCCGACGCGCCCGTCGTCGCCTACGCCGTCTCCGGCTTCGCCGACCACCGTGCCGTCACCGAGCCCGAACCCGCCGCCGACGCCATGGCGGCGGGTGCCACCTCCGCCCCCGCCCAGGCGGGCCTCGGCCACGACGCCAAGGGCATCGCCGACCGCGTCGAGCGCAGCCTGCGCAAGACCGCCACCACGGCCCCGGAGAAGTCCTGATGAGCACGCCGAGCCCGCGCGGCCTTCCGGGCCGGGACCGGCCGACGCGGTGGCACGCGCCGGTCGCCGCGGCCCTAGCCGGAGCACTCGCGCTGCTCCCCGCCGCCCCCGCCCACGCCGACGACGGCATCCGTGCCCAGCAGTGGGCCCTCGACGCCATGGGCACCGGCCAGGCCTGGCGCACCACCAAGGGTGAGGGCGTCACCGTGGCCGTCCTCGACACCGGGGTCGACGGCTCCCACCCCGACCTCAAGGGCAGCGTCCTGCCCGGCAAGGACATGGTCGGCTTCGGCGCCCGGCGCGGCGACCGGACCTGGGCCCGGCACGGCACCGCCATGGCCGGGATCGTCGCCGGGCACGGCCACGGCGAGGGCCGCGGCGACGGCGTGCTCGGCATCGCCCCCGGGGCCAGGATCCTGCCGGTGCGCGTGATCCTGGAGGACGGCGACCCGGCCCGCGGGAAGGCACGCCAGACCCGCGGCAACGCCCTCGCCGAAGGCATCCGCTGGGCGGCCGACCACGGCGCCGACGTCATCAACCTCTCCCTCGGCGACGACTCCAAGTCGGCGCACCCCGAACCCGCCGAGGACGCCGCCGTCCAGTACGCCCTCAAAAAGGGCGCCGTCGTCGTCGCGTCGGCGGGCAACGGCGGCGAGCGCGGCGACCACGTCTCCTACCCCGCCGCCTACCCGGGCGTGATCGTCGCGACGGCCGTCGACGAGAACGGGGCGCGGGCCTCCTTCTCCACCCGCCGCTGGTACGCCACCGTCAGCGCCCCGGGCGACGACATCGTCATCGCCGACCCCGACCGCAAGTACTACGAGGGCTGGGGCACCAGTGCCGCGTCCGCCTTCGTCTCCGGCGCCGTCGCCCTGATCAGGTCCGCCCGCCCCGGCCTCTCCCCGGCGCAGGTCAAGCGGCTCCTCCAGGACACCGCCCAGGACGCCCCCGCGGGCGGGCGCGACGACTCCCGGGGCTTCGGTCTCATCGACCCCGTGGCCGCGCTCGGCCGCGCCCCCGGGCTGAAGCCGGACTCCCTGCGGGCCAGGGCCCACGGGGGGACGTACGCCAAGAAGTACTTCGGCCCGGGCCCCGACGAGGCACCGGACGACGCCACGTCATCGGGCTGGCTGGGCCCCGTGGCCGGGACCCTGGGCGCGGCCCTGCTCGCGGCGGGCGCGTACCTCTGGCGGGGCCGCCCGCGCCGCCGCTGAGCGGCACTTCCCGAGCCGCGCCCCGCGGTGCCGAGAAATGGGCGGGTGGGCGACTGCCGCCGCGAAGCGGCGGGCTAGTGTCGACGACGTGCAGACAAAGAACATCCCCGACCCCGGCTTCTCCGACGACGACGGCTCCGCGGCTCCCGAACTGCGCGCGGCCCTGGAGGCCTGGTCCCAGGACAGGACCGCCCACGGCCCGGTCCTGAAGGCCCTGGCCGGTGCCCGGCTCCTCGTGCCGGTCGTCGCCGTGCTCGGCGAGGTCGAGGAGGACGAGAACGGCCTGCGCCGGGAGAAGACGAGCGACATGGCCGTGCCCACGCTCAAGGCGGGCTCGCGCACCGCGCTGCCCGCCTTCACCTCCACCGAGGCACTCGCCCTGTGGGACCCGGCCGCCCGCCCCGTCGCCGTACCCCTGCACCAGGCGCTCCAGGCGGCCGCCCACGAGAAGGCCGACACGATCGTCCTCGACCTCGCGGGCCCCGTCCCCTACGAGCTGAACCGCGCCGCGCTCATCGCCCTCGCCGAGGGCCGCGACAGCGCCGACGCACTGACCGACCCGGCCGTGCGCGAGGCCGTCCGCGCCGCGGTCGCCGCCGAGCCCGCCGTGGTCCGCGCCCACCTCGGCCCCGGCACCGCCGACGGCACCCTCGCCCTGGTCCTCGCCCCGGGCGCCGCCCCCGCCGAGACCGCCCGGCGCGTGGCCGAGGCCCTCGCCGCCGACGAAACACTGAGGGCCCGCCTGGTGCGCGGACTCGACCTGGCACTGCTGCCGGCCGAGGCCACGCCACCGGGCGAGCCCCTCTACGTACGCTGACCGCTAGCCGAACACCGGCCCCGTGTACTTCTCGCCGGGGCCCTGCCCCGGCGCGTCCGGCACCACGGAGGCCTCGCGGAACGCCAGCTGGAGCGACTTCAGGCCGTCCCGCAGCGGGGCCGCGTGGAAGGAGCTGACCTCCGTCGCGCTCGCGTCGAGCAGCCCGGCCAGGGCCTGGATGAGCTTGCGGGCCTCGTCCAGGTCCTTGTGGGTCTCGCCCTCCTCGGCCAGGCCGAGGTTCACCGCCGCCGCGCTCATCAGGTGCACCGCGACCGTCGTGATCACCTCGACCGCGGGCACGTCCGCGATGTCGCGGGTCATGGCGTCGAAGTCGGGGCTCTCGGGGGAGGCGGCCGCAGGGGTCGGGGAGGGCGTGGGGCTCGTGTCACTCATGTCCCACACCCTAGAGCCGCCCGCGCGTCGTTAGCCCCACCCCCCAGGACCTGGTAACCTGGGGTGACGACCGGCCGGACGCCCGCGCTTCGACGCAGGAACCGGCCCACAAGTGGAGGCTCCGATCTCCCACCTTGCCGCTCCCCGAGCGGCGGGTCACCGGTCAGGCGGTCCGCTCCCCAGTGTGAGGCCCGCCCGATGCGCCCCGTGGTCACCGCGGAGGTGCTCCGGTATGTGTTTCGGAGCCCCTGCTGTGATCAGCCGGGGCATTTTTTGTGCCCCCGGCGGGTTGGTCGAGAAAACAGACGTTACGCGGCTGTCCGCCAGACCGTCGCGTGGTGCTACCGAGGAGGATCCATCAGCGCCGAGCCCCGCATCAACGACCGGATTCGCGTTCCCGAGGTGCGACTTGTCGGTCCCAGCGGCGAGCAGGTCGGGATTGTTCCGCTTGCCAAGGCCCTGGAGCTTGCGCAGGAGTACGACCTGGACCTGGTCGAGGTCGCGGCGAACGCCCGTCCGCCCGTGTGCAAGCTCATGGACTACGGGAAGTTCAAGTACGAGTCGGCCATGAAGGCCCGTGAAGCGCGCAAGAACCAGGCGCACACGGTCATCAAGGAGATGAAGCTCCGGCCGAAGATCGACCCGCACGACTACGACACCAAGAAGGGTCACGTCGTCCGGTTCCTCAAGCAGGGCGACAAGGTCAAGATCACGATCATGTTCCGTGGTCGCGAGCAGTCCCGGCCGGAGCTCGGCTACCGACTGCTGCAGCGCCTCGCCGAGGACGTCCAGGACCTCGGGTTCATCGAGTCGAACCCGAAGCAGGACGGCCGCAACATGATCATGGTCCTCGGTCCGCACAAGAAGAAGACCGAGGCGATGGCCGAGGCCCGTGAGGCCCAGGCGGCTCGCAAGGCGGACGCGAAGGCCAACCCCGGCAAGTCGCAGAACGCCGCCGAGGGTGAGCTTTCCGAGGCTCCCGCCGAGGCCCCGGCCGAGGCTTCCGCCGAGGCCTGATCCCCGGACGCGAGTCCGGGGATGCCAACCGAACACATGACGCTCCCGGATGCCCGGTTTCGCGACCGGGCATCGGAGCGCCACTGACGAGGAGAGAACGGCGCTATGCCGAAGAACAAGACGCACAGCGGTGCCAGCAAGCGCTTCAAGATCACCGGCTCCGGCAAGGTGCTCCGCGAGCGCGCCGGCAAGCGCCACCTGCTCGAGCACAAGTCGTCCCGTCTGACGCGTCGCCTCACCGGCAACGCCGAGATGGCCCCGGGCGACGCCAAGAAGATCAAGAAGCTTCTCGGCAAGTGACGTCGCGGCCCCCGGTGACGGGGGCCACGCGACGCCAGGACCGGGACCTCAGTCGAATCGGGCCGTGTGACGACCACCACGGCCCCGCTACAAGGAGTTAACAAGTGGCACGCGTCAAGCGGGCAGTCAACGCCCACAAGAAGCGTCGGGCGATCCTCGAGCAGGCCAGCGGCTACCGCGGCCAGCGGTCGCGCCTGTACCGCAAGGCGAAGGAGCAGGTCACCCACTCCCTCGTCTACAACTACAACGACCGCAAGAAGCGCAAGGGCGACTTCCGTCAGCTGTGGATCCAGCGCATCAACGCCGCTGCCCGCCTGAACGGCATCACCTACAACCGCTTCATCCAGGGTCTGAAGGCCGCCAACATCGAGGTGGACCGCAAGATCCTGGCCGAGCTGGCCGTCAACGACGCCAACGCCTTCGCGGCGCTCGTCGAGGTCGCTCAGAAGGCCCTGCCTTCCGACGTCAACGCCCCCAAGGCCGCGTGACGTTGCACTGAGCTGAGCGAGTGTGACTGGACCCGCAGGCCACCCGGCCTGCGGGTCCAGTCACGTTTGGCCGTACCCCGCCGCACGATGCCGCGGCTGGTTCGGCACCGCCGGTCCCCGTCGTCCCGGCCGCGCGCCGTCGCGGCGGTGAGCGAACCCGGCCCGGGGCGGCAGAACGCCCCCTGTCCCCACCCCGTACACCGGAAAGCGACTCGATGGCACACGGTCCCGAACTGATCTCCCCGCGGTCGCCGCGCGTCACCGGCGCCCGGCGCCTCGGCAAGCGGAACTTCCGGGGGAAGGAACGCCTCTTCCTCGCGGAGGGGCCGCAGGCGGTGCGGGAGGCGGCCGGACACCGCGGCGGCGGACAGGCCACGCTCGTCGAGCTGTTCACGACCGTCGAGGCCGCCGAGCGCTACGCGGACATCGTCGCGGACGCGCGCGCCGCCGGAGCACGCGTGCACCTCGCCGACGAGAGCGTGATCGCCGACATCTCGACCACCGTCACCCCGCAGGGGCTCGTCGGCGTGTGCCGCTTCCTCGACGTGCCGTTCGAGGAGATCCTCGCCGGCCGCCCCAAGCTCGTGGCCGTGCTCGCGCACGTCCGCGACCCCGGGAACGCGGGCACCGTGCTGCGCTGCGCCGACGCCGCCGGGGCCGACGCCGTCGTGCTCACCGACGCCTCCGTGGACCTCTACAACCCCAAGGCGGTACGCGCCTCCGTCGGCTCCCACTTCCATCTGCCGGTGGCCGTCGGCGTACCCGTCGAGCAGGCCGTACGCGGTCTGAAGGCGGCCGGCGTCCGGGTGCTCGCCGCGGACGGCGCGGGCGAGGACGACCTGGACGCCGAGCTGGACAAGGGCACCATGGGCACCGAGACCGCCTGGATCTTCGGCAACGAGGCCTGGGGGCTGCCGGAGGAGACCCGCGCACTCGCCGACGCCGTGGTGCGCGTTCCGATCCACGGCAGCGCCGAGAGCCTGAACCTCGCGACCGCAGCAGCCGTATGCCTCTATGCGTCCGCCCGTGCACAGCGTGCCGCCGGAGGGTGCCGCTCCGTCACTCCCGGCTAGTAGTGTGTCGGGCCCGGGGGCCCACTGCGCCACCTCCGAAAGGCGGGGATCAGGGAGAATGAGCGTCGGCACGAGCAGAGCACCGGGAGTGCGGGGCATCCTGTGCCCTCCCGCGGGCCACGCGGGCCCGGCGGGCCCCGGACTCGGCGAGCTGGGCATCGACCCGGACGGCCTGCCCGACGGCCTCGTCGTCGCCGACGAGGCCGGGCGCGTCATCTGCTTCAACGCCGCCGCGGCACGCATCACCGCGGTGCGCGCCGCCGACGCGCTCGGCATCCGCATCGAGAGCGCCCTGCCCCTGGAGGACCTCGAAGGGCGCAGGTGGTGGCAGCTGACCGACCCCTACGGCGGCCTCGCGACGCGCGTCGCCCAGCCCGAGCGCAACCTGCTGCTCCCCGGCGGCCGCGAGGTGCTCGTCTCCGCCCGTTACGTACGGTCGCGGCCCATGGGCCCGCTCAGCCGCCTCGTCGTCTCGCTGCGCGACACCGAGGCCCGGCGGCGCACCGAGCGCAGCCACGCCGAGCTGATCGCCACGGTCGCCCACGAACTGCGCTCCCCGCTGACGTCCGTGAAGGGCTTCACCGCCACCCTGCTCGCCAAGTGGGAGCGGTTCACCGACGACCAGAAGCGGCTGATGCTGGAGACCGTCGACGCCGACGCGAACAGGGTGACCAGGCTGATCGCCGAGCTTCTGGACATCTCCCGCATCGACTCAGGCCGGCTCGAACTGCGCCGCCAGCCCGTCGACATCGGCGCCGCCGTCGGGCGCCACATCCAGGCCCACGTCGCCGCGGGACAGGACGCCGACCGCTTCCTCGTCCGCCTCCAGCAGCCGCTGCCCGACCTCTGGGCCGACCCCGACAAGATCGACCAGGTACTCAGCAACCTGCTGGAAAACGCGGTGCGCCACGGCGAGGGAACTGTCACGATCGACGTGGCGCCCTCGCCGTCCCTGCGCGTGCGGGGAGCGACCGACACCGCGGTCACCGTCAGCGACGAGGGATCCGGCATTCCGGAGGAGTCGATGGGCCGCGTCTTCACCCGCTTCTGGCGGGGCAGCAAGCGCGGCGGGACGGGACTGGGGTTGTACATCGTGAAGGGCATCGTCGAGGCACACGGCGGCGCGATCACCGTCGGCCGCGCGGCGAGCGGGGGCGCCCAGTTCCGATTTACGTTGCCCGTGGGGGCTCCGGCGTATCTCCAGTGATCACGCCCTGAGCGGCCCGCGGGCGCATCCGTCCACCACCACCCCGTTAGACTCGGTCGTTGGCACCTTTGTGTCCCCTTTGGTCGGGACCACTCGTCTCCGACTCGTTGACGGGGACCATCCGCCAGCCAACCGGAAGCACGGGAAGAGATGTCGGCACCGAACAAGTCGTACGACCCTGTCGAGGTCGAGGCACTGAAACCTGAAGAGATCGAGCGCGTGCGGGACGAGGCGCTCGCCGCCTTCGCGGCCGCCGCCGACCTCGACCAGCTCCAGGAGGCGAAGACCGCGCACTGCGGCGGCACCTCGCCGCTCTCGCTCGCCAACCGCGAGATCGGCGCCCTGCCCCCGCAGGCCAAGGCCGACGCGGGCAAGCGCGTGGGCATGGCCCGCGGCGCCGTGAACAAGGCGCTCGCCGCCCGCCAGGCCGAGCTGGAGGCCGAGCGTGACGCCCGCGTCCTGGTCGAGGAGGCGGTGGACGTCACGCTGCCCCACGACCGTGTCGCGGCCGGCGCCCGGCACCCGCTGACCACGCTGTCCGAGCGCATCGAGGACATCTTCGTCGCCATGGGCTACGCGGTCGCGGAGGGCCCCGAGGCCGAGGCCGAGTGGTTCAACTTCGACGCCCTGAACATCGGCCCGGACCACCCCGCGCGCGGTGAGCAGGACACGTTCTTCATCGAAGGCGCCGACGGCTCCGCCGACTCCGGCGTCGTGCTGCGCACGCACACCTCGCCCGTGCAGATCCGCTCGCTCATCGACCGCGAGCCGCCGGTCTACGTGATCTGCCCCGGCCGCGTCTACCGCACCGACGAGCTGGACGCCACCCACACCCCGGTCTTCCACCAGGTCGAGCTGCTCGCCGTGGACGAGGGCCTGACCATGGCGGACCTCAAGGGCACCCTGGACCACATGGTGCAGGAGCTGTTCGGTGGCGAGGGCATGAAGACCCGCCTGCGGCCGAACTTCTTCCCGTTCACCGAGCCGTCCGCCGAGATGGACATGGTCTGCTACGTGTGCCGTGGCGAGTCCGTGGGCAACCCCGACCGCCCCTGCCGCACCTGCTCCTCCGAGGGCTGGATCGAGCTGGGCGGCTGCGGCATGGTCAACCCCAAGGTGCTCACCGCCTGCGGCGTGGACCCCGAGAAGTACAGCGGATTCGCCTTCGGGTTCGGCATCGAACGGATGCTGATGTTCCGCCACAACGTCGAAGACATGCGAGACATGGTCGAAGGTGACGTCCGCTTCACCCGGCCGTTCGGGACGGAGATCTGATGCGCATCCCGCTTTCCTGGCTGCGGGAGTACGTCGACCTCCCCGCCACCGAGACCGGCCGCGACGTGCAGGCCAAGCTGATCGCGGCGGGCCTCGAAGTCGAGTCCGTCGAACAGCTCGGCGCGGGCCTCAAGGGCCCCCTCGTCGTCGGCAAGGTCCTCACCATCGAGGAGCTGGAGGGCTTCAAGAAGCCCATCCGCTTCTGCACCGTGGACGTGGGTCAGGCCAATGGCACCGGTGAGCCGCAGGAGATCGTCTGCGGCGCCCGGAACTTCGCCGTCGGCGACAAGGTCGTCGTGGTCCTGCCGGGCGCCGAGCTGCCCGGCGGCTTCGCGATCTCCGCGCGCAAGACGTACGGCAAGACGTCGCACGGCATGATCTGCTCCGGCGACGAGCTGGGCATGGGCGACGACGGCAGCGGCGGCATCATCGTGCTCCCGCCCGAGCACGAGGCCGGCACCGACGCCATCGAGCTGCTCGAACTCGTCGACGAGGTCCTGGACATCGCCGTCACCGCCAACCGCGGCGACTGCCTGTCGCTGCGCGGCGTCGCCCGCGAGACGGCCACCGCGTACGGCCTGCCGCTGCGCGACCCGGCGCTGCTCGACGTCCCGGCCCCGAACGCGTTCGGCTACCCGGTGAAGGTCAGCGACCCCGCCGGCTGCGACCGCTTCACCGCGCGCACCGTCACCGGTCTCAGCCCCGACGCCCGCTCGCCGATCTGGCTCCAGCGCCGCCTCCAGAAGGCGGGCATGCGCCCGATCTCGCTGGCCGTCGACGTCACCAACTACGTGATGCTGGAGCTGGGCCAGCCGCTGCACGCCTACGACCGCTCCCGCGTCCAGGGCACCATCGGCGTCCGCCGCGCCGAGCAGGGCGAGAAGTTCACCACCCTCGACGGCGCCCAGCGGGTGCTCGACGCCGAGGACCTGGTGATCATCGACGAGCGCGGCCCCATCGGCCTCGCGGGTGTCATGGGCGGCGCCAACACGGAGATCGCCGACCACGACGAGGACCAGGGCACCACCGACGTCGTCATCGAGGCCGCGCACTTCGACGCCGTCTCGGTGGCCCGCACCGCGCGCCGCCACAAGCTGTCGTCCGAGGCGGCCCGGCGCTTCGAGCGGGGCGTCGACCCGCAGGCCGCGTCGGCCGCCGCGCAGCGCACCGTCGACCTGCTCGTGCTGCTCGCGGGCGGCACGGCGGACGCGGGCGTCACGGAGGTCATCGCGCCGTCCGCGCCGCACACCATCACGATGCCCGCCGACCACCCGGACCGCGTCGCCGGAGTCACGTACGGCCGTGAGACGGTCGTACGCCGCCTCCAGCAGGTCGGCTGCGACGTGTACGGCCAGGACGTCCTGACGGTCACCGTGCCGTCGTGGCGCCCCGACCTCGCCGAGGTCAACGACCTCGCCGAGGAGGTCATCCGCCTCGAGGGCTACGAGAACCTGCCCTCGACGCTGCCGAGGCCCCCGGCCGGGCGCGGCCTGACCGAGCGGCAGCGGCTGCACCGCCGCGCCGGGCGCGCGCTCGCGGGCGCAGGGTACGTCGAGGCGCTGAACTACCCCTTCGTGAGCGAGCAGGTCTTCGACCAGCTCGGCCTGGACGCCGACGACCCGAACCGCCGCGTCGTCAAGCTCGTCAACCCGCTCTCGGACGAGGAGCCCGCGCTCCGTACGACGCTGCTGCCCGGCCTGCTCGCCGCGCTGCGCCGCAACGACGGGCGCGGCAGCCACGACCTGGCGCTCTTCGAGACCGGCCTGGTCTTCCACCCCGCCGAGGGCGCGCACGTCGCCGGGCGCCTGCCCGTCGACCGCCGTCCCACGGACGAGGAGATCGCCGGCCTTGACAGCGCCCTGCCCGAGCAGCCGCGGCACGCCGCAGTCGTGCTCACCGGCGCCCGCGAGCGGTCCGGCTGGTGGGGCAAGGGCCGCCCGGCGGACTGGGCGGACGCCGTCGAGGCCGCGCGCACCCTGGCCCACGAGGCCGGAGCCGAACTCGTCGTCCAGCAGGGCCAGTACGGCCCCTGGCACCCGGGCCGCTGCGCCGAGCTGATGGTGTACCTGGACAGCGCGCAGGGGCCGAACGGCGAGCAGGGCAACCTGGTCTCCATCGGCCACGCCGGCGAGCTGCACCCGCGCGTCACCAAGGCGCTCGGCCTGCCCGCGCGCACCTGCGCGATGGAACTGAACCTGGACCTGCTCCAGGAGGCGGGCGAGGGCGCGCTGCGCGCGCCGCGCATCTCGTCCTTCCCGGTGGCCACGCAGGACGTCGCCCTGGTCGTCGACCAGGACGTCCCCGCGGCCGTCGTCGAGGCGTACCTGCGCGACGGCGCGGGTGACCTCCTGGAGGACATCCGCCTGTTCGACGTCTTCACCGGCGAGCAGCTCGGCGAGGGCAAGAAGTCGCTCGCGTACGCGCTGCGCTTCCGTGCCCCCGACCGCACGCTGACGGTCGACGAGGCATCGGCCGCCCGCGACGCCGCGGTGGCGCGTGCCGCCGAGACGACCGGCGCGGTGCTGCGCGGGGCCTAGCACCGGCCCGGCGCACGAACGCGCTGATGAGGGGGCGTGTCCGCGAGAGCGGATGCGCCCCCTCCGGCGTATCCGGGTACGGCGTGCGCCCTGCTCACTCGTTTGAGTGACAACTGCCGTTGATCTGACCCGATCCGGCCACTCGGTCGACAGAATCAATCCGGCCGTAGGGGCCGGTCCCGTACACGGCCCACACGCTGAACCGGGGCCTTAGGGGGGCCGTCGGCATGATCCGTATCAAGCCTCGTACGCCCCGCCGCGGCGCGGGGAACCGGCGCGGGCCCCGGCTGCGAGCCCGCGGCCGGGGCGGTCCGTGCGACGAGCATCCGTCAGCGGCGTTCGAGCGGCCGTGCCGCCGCCGGCTGCGGCGGGCGCTCACGCTCGGCCTGCCGGCGGTGTGGGGCGCCGTCGCCATCACGTACAAACTGGCCTGTCCGCTCGCGCAGCAGAGCGGCATGGGGGCGCGGATCGTCACCAGCGCCGTCTTCTTCGCCGTCGGCACCGGGCTCATATTCCAGGTGTGGCACGCGCTGATCCGCGAGCTGCGGCAGATCCGCGAGGTCGCGGGCGCCGCGCAGAACGTCCTGCTGAGGCCGCTGCCGCCGCGCGTCGACGGGCTCGCCCTCGCCGCGGGCCGGCTCTCCGCGTCGCGCGGCGCCTCCGTCGGCGGCGACCTGTACGAGGTCGCGGCCACCGACCACGGCGTCCGCCTCGTCATGGGCGACGTGCGCGGCCACGGCCTCGCCGCGATCGGCACCGTCGCCGCCGTGCTCGGCAGCTTCCGCGAGGCCGCCCACGACGAGCCCGAACTGCCGCAGGTGCTGCGGCGCCTGGAGCGGGCCCTGGCCCGGCACTTGCGGGAGCGCTCCCGCGCCGAGCACCCGGCGAGCGGCACGACGGCCCCGGAGAGCCCGGTCGCCGAGGAGTTCGTGACCGTCCTCCTGGTGGAAATCAGCCAGGACGGGGAGGTGCGGGCGCTCAACTGCGGCCACCCGTGGCCGTACCGGCTGCGCGGCCGCGCCCAGCTCCTGCCCGGCGGCGAGCCGCTGCCGCCGCTCGGCCCCTTCCCGCTGCCCGCCGAACTGCCCGTGCAGAACTGCGGCCGACTGCTGCCGGGCGACGCCCTGGTGCTGCACACGGACGGTGTGGAGGACGCGCGCGACGGCTCCGGGCGGTTCTTCCCGCTGGCCGCCGTGCTCGGCGAGGCGGCCAGGACCCAGCCGGTGTCGCCGCAGCACGTGATCCAGGCCGTGTACGCCAGGCTCCTGCGGCACATCGGCCGCCTGCCCTCCGACGACGCCGCGCTGCTCGTGCTGCGCAACGACCGCAAGAGGGTCCCACGACAGCAGACGGAGACGGAGACCGGGCGGTGCGCCCGCACCATGAGCTGAACACCGCCCGGTGTGGTGCGGCCCGCGCCGTCCGCGCCGTCGTGGAACTGCCGGGCAGACGACGGACGTACGGACGGCGCCGAAGAGGGGCCGCCGCACTGAGTTGAGGGGGGAGCCGGCGGCCCGGCCGCCTCCTGGTGAGGACCCTCAGTCAACCGACCGCGCACCCCGTGCGGCAGAGCGCGTACCCCCCGGATGCGGGCACTCCGTTCACACCCCGTGTGAAGGGCGCTCCACTAGGCTGGGCGCACCGAGCCACCGGAGGGCATCCATGCAGCCCAACACCCTGCTCGACGCGATCCTCGACGAAGCCGGCATCTCGCACGCGGGCCTGGCCGCCCATGTGAACCAGGCGGGCAAGGCCCGCGGCCTCGCTCTGAGATACGAACACACCGCCGTGGCCCGCTGGCTGAAGGGCCAGCGCCCGCGCGGCCAGGTGCCCGACCTGATCTGCGAGGTGCTCGCCGCGCGGCTGCAACGCACCGTCACGCTCGACGACATCGGCCTCGGCGTGCCCGGCGGCCCGGCCGTCCGCGGCGGCTCGATGGCCTCCACGCTCTCCGGCTTCGTCGAGCGGGCCACGGCGCTGTGGCGGTCCGACGAGCAGCAGCGCCCGCATCTGCTCGGCGCCCCCGCGGTGACCGGGACGCCCGCCGTGATGCCGGTGTGGGAGTGGGAGAACCCGCCCGAGGACACGGACGTCTCGCGCGGCGGCCGCCACCCGGTGAGCATGGCGGACCTGGAGATGCTGCGCGCGGCCCGTACGCACTACGAGCAGATGTACCGCAAGACCGGTGGCGTCGCGACCCGCACCCGCATCGTCGGCTTCCTCAACGCGGAGGCCGCGCCGCTGCTCCGCGGCAGCTACACCGACGCGATGGGGCGCCAGTTGCACCGCTCGACCGGCGGCCTTGTGGCGATAGCGGGCATCTGCGCCTACGACTCGGACGCGCACGGCCTCGCCCAGCGCTACTTCCACCAGGCGCTGCGCCTGGCGAAGGCCAGCGGGGACCGGGGGCTCGGCGCGTACGTGATCGCGCTGCTCGTCAACCAGTCCCTGTTCATGCGCGAGTTCCGCCAGGCGGTGGCCTTCGCGGAGGCCGCGCTGCGGGCCGCGGGCCGGGACATCACGCCCGCGCTCGCCTCGGACCTGTACGCGATGCAGGCCAAGGCGTACGCGCATCTGGGCGACGGCAGCAGCGCGCTGTCGTGCATCCGGCGTGCCGAGGCCGCCGCCGACCGCATCCGGCGTGGCCGGGAGCCGGACGAGACCGGCTATGTCCAGCCGGGCCTGGTCAACGTACAGGTGGCGGAGGCACTGCTCAGCCTCGGGGATCTCGCGGCGGCCCGCGAACACGCCGCCGCCGCGGTGGACACCCCGGCGCACGACCGGGGCCGGGTGCACCGGCTCGCCATGCTCAGCCAGATCGAGCTGCGCCAGGGCAACACCGACGAGGCGGTGGCCACGGCGGTGCAGATGGCCGAGCAGGCGCGCGGGATGGAGTCCCAGCGCCTGCGCGACCGGCTGCGGGCGGTGCGCGAGTACCTGGTCCGCAGCGACTGCGCGGGCACGGCGGAGGCCGCCGAGCTGATCGACGGCGCGCTGCGGGTACCGCTGTGAGGAGCGGGAGCGCGGTGAGGCGCGGTTCGCTGTGACGCTGTGACGTCGTGACATCGGGGGCGCGGGGGCGGAAAGAGGCCTGACACGTGCTACGCCGCTCCGCCGTGCGCCGAGTGCTCTCGTACCCTCCTGCTGCGATATTGCCATCTACTCGGCGGAAGGTGGCAGAACCGTGCAGTGGACGAAACAGAGCGAACAGACTGTGTATGGAAACCGATGGTTCACCGTCAATCTCGCGGACGTCGAGCTGCCGGACGGCCGGCATCTCGACCACTTCCTGATACGGCTCCGTCCGGTGGCGATCGCCACGGTGGTCAACGAGGCCAACGAGGTGCTGCTCCTGTGGCGGCACCGCTTCATCACCGACAGCTGGGGCTGGGAGCTCGCGGCGGGGGTGGTGGAGGACGGAGAGGACATCGCCTGCGCCGCGGCGCGTGAGATGGAGGAGGAGACCGGCTGGCGGCCGGGGCCCCTGCGACACCTGATGAGCGTCGAGCCGTCCAACGGGCTCACGGACGCCCGGCACCACATCTACTGGTCGGACGAGGGGACCTACATCGGCCACCCCGAGGACGACTTCGAGTCGGACCGACGCGAGTGGGTCCCGCTCAAGCTCGTTCCCGACATGGTGGCGCGTGGCGAGGTCCCGGCCGCCAACATGGCGGCGGCGCTCCTCCTGCTGCACCATCTGCGCCTCGGCGAGGACGCGCGCTGACCGCTCGGACGCGGCCCCTGGGCTAGTGTCCGAGGGCCTGCCAGACCGCCACGGCGAGCGCACCGACCGCGGTGAGCGCGGCGAGGGCGGGCAGTGGCCAGCGGGTGTGTTCCAGGGCCGCGATCCGCACGGACAGGTCGTCCTGGTCCTTCGTGTGCTGTACGTCGCGCTGGGTGAGTAACGCGAGCTGTCCGTCGACGCGGGCGAGACCCACGTCCAGGCTCCGACGTAACTCTGCGAGTTCTTCCGGGACCACGGGACGCTCGGGGTCGGTGGTCACGAGACCGCTCCTCTCAGTAGTGGTCACATCCCCCCTGTGCGCAGCCGAAAGTCAACTCGCCTGGTGGTCGCGGCGGGAGAGTGTGCGAAGGGCATATGCGAGCCCGCCGCGCACACGCCGTGTGAACGCCGCGGACCCGGCACTCACCGAGTGCCGGGTCCGTGAACTGGCCGGAAATTGACTTGAATTCAGCAACACAGCGTAGCGACTACCGGAGCTGGTCCGTCCAGATGCTGTGAACGTGCCCGGCCGCGCGCCGCTCGGACCGGCCGGCCGGGCAACCGTCAGCCGTACGTGTAGAAGCCCGAGCCCGACTTGCGGCCCAGGCGGCCCGCGTCGACCATGCGCTGGAGGAGCGGGGGAGCGGCGTACAGGGGCTCCTTGTACTCGGTGTACATGGAGTCGGCGACCGAGGCGACCGTGTCGAGGCCGATGAGGTCGGACAGCTTGAGCGGGCCCATCGGGTGGGCGCAGCCCATCTCCATGCCGTTGTCGATGTCCTCGCGGCTGGCGATGCCCGACTCGAACATCCGGATCGCGGACAGCAGGTACGGGATGAGGAGGGCGTTCACCACGAACCCGGAGCGGTCCTGGGCGCGGATGGCGTGCTTGCCGAGCACCTTCTCCGTGAACAGCTGGGCCCGGCCGAGCGTGCCCTCCGACGTGGTCAGGGCCGGAATCAGCTCGACGAGCTGCTGCACGGGGGCCGGGTTGAAGAAGTGGATGCCGATGACCTGGTCGGGCCGCGACGTGGCCACGGCCAGCTTCACCAGCGGGATGGAGGAGGTGTTGGAGGCGAGGATCGCGTCCTGGCGCGTCACGACCTGGTCGAGCACCTGGAAGATCTCGGTCTTGACCTGCTCGTTCTCCACGACGGCCTCGATGACGAGGTCGCGGTCGGCGAATTCGCCGAGGTCGGTGGTGAAGCTGAGCCGCGCGATCGTCTCGTCCCGCTCCTCCTCCGAGATCTTGCCGCGCTCGGCGGCCTTGGACAGGGAGTTGTACAGCCGCGTGCGGCCGATCTCCAGGGCCTCTCCGGTGGTCTCCGCGACCTTCACGTCCAGGCCGGAGCGGGCGCAGACCTCCGCGATCCCGGCGCCCATCTGGCCACAGCCCACCACTCCGACGCGCGCAATGTCGGCCATAGAGTCGGTCACCTCGTGCCTTTCGCTCATCTACAGGGGCGGCAGGTCCCCCGTGTGACGCCGGTCCCTGCCTCGCCGGTGAACGTTACTCCGCGCGTCGCGGTGCGCGGTGGCCCGGGTCGGGCATGCTGTCCCCGAACGGCCAGGGCTTGTCCGGGGATTTCGAGAATCAGAGGACGGGAACATGAGGCGTATGTCACGTCGGGCCTTCACCGCGGCGGCGGCATCGGTGGCCGCGGGCCTCGCGACAGCCGGGGACGCGGCCGCGGTGGCGGGCTCCAGACACAGAGGGCGCGAGATGCGGGGCATGTGGGTGGCGACGGTGGTGAACATCGACTGGCCCGCCAAGCCGGGCCTGCCCCCCGACCAGCAGCGCGCGGAGCTGATCGCGTACCTCGACGAGGCGGTGCGCCGCAAGCTGAACGCGGTGGTCCTCCAGGTGCGCCCCACGGCCGACGCGTTCTGGCCCTCGGCGTACGAGCCGTGGTCGGAGTACCTCACGGGCACCCAGGGCAAGCACCCGGGCTGGGACCCGCTCGGCACCGCCGTGCGCGAGGCGCACCACCGGGGCCTGGAGCTGCACGCCTGGTTCAACCCGTTCCGGATCGCCATGCACGCCGACCCCGCCCGGCTCGTGCCGACCCACCCCGCGCGCGTGCACCCCGAGTGGGTCGTGCCGTACGGCGGGAAGCTGTTCTACAACCCGGGCCTGCCCGAGGTGCGGCGGTTCGTGCAGCAGGCCATGCTCGACGCCGTGCGCCGCTACCGCCTCGACGCCGTGCACTGGGACGACTACTTCTACCCGTACCCCGTGGCGGGCCAGGTCTTCGACGACGACGACGCCTTCGCGCGCTACGGCGGCGCCTTCCCCGACCGGGCCTCGTGGCGGCGGGACAACATCGACCGGCTCGTGCGCGAGATGGGCACCCGGATCAAGAAGGTCCGCCCGGGCACGCAGTTCGGGATCAGCCCCTTCGGCGTCTGGCGCAACGCGGCCACCGACCCGACGGGATCGGACACGCGGGCGGGCGTGCAGACCTACGACGACCTGTACGCGGACACCCGCGGCTGGGTGCGCAAGCGCTGGCTGGACTACATCTGCCCACAGCTCTACTGGCACATCGGCCTGCCCGCCGCCGACTACGCGAAGCTGGTCCCCTGGTGGGACGAGGTGGCCCGGGGCACAGGCGTACGCCTCTACGTGGGGGAGGCGCTGTACAAGGCGGGCGACCCGGCGCAGCCCGCGCCGTGGCAGGACCCGACCGAGCTGTCCCGCCACCTCACGTACGCGAAGGGCTTCCCGCGGGTGCGCGGGCACGTGTTCTACTCGGCGAAGCACGTGGTCGCCGACAGGATCGGCGCCATGCGGCGCGTCGTCGACGACCACTACACGTACCCGGCACCGTGACGGGCGCGGCCCAAGGGGCGCGCGGGCTAGTCGTTGGAGGCGAAGGGGCGTACGACCGTGTCGGGGCCCGGGGACATCACCGTCTCGTGTCCGTCCTCGAACCGAATGCGGTACGGCGGGCCGCCGTCCGCTCCGAGGACCTCGATGACTTCCGCAGTCCGGTCGTGCTGTCCGACGATCCTGCCGTGGATCAGCAGCCGGTCGCCCACGGATGCTTGCATGGGGAGTGACCTCCTCGTCCGCGTCGCTGTTGGTGGCGGTGCGTGGCCGACAGTGTACGACCGGTGGCCTCGGTTGGCGCCTACCCGCGCGCTCGTTGGGTGGCGGCGATGCACATCAGGACGGCGACGGCCGTGAGCGGCGCCGCGGGGGTCAGCGTCTCGCCGAGCAGGAACACCGACCAGACGAGGGTGAGCAGGGGCTGGGCGAGCTGGAGCTGGCTGGCCTTGGGGACGCCGATCGCGGCCATGCCCCGGTACCAGACGAGCAGGCCGAGGAACTGCGAGCCGACCGCCGAGTACAGCAGGCCCGCCGTGCTGTGCCCGGTGAGCTGGAACGTCTCGTGCGGCAGGGCGAGCGCCGCCCAGACGACGCCGAGGGGCAGGCACAGGACCAGCGCCCAGCCGATGACCTGCCAGCCGGGCATGTGCCGGGCGAGGCGGCCGCCCTCGGTGTAGCCCGCGGCGCACACCACGAGCGCGCCGAACAGGTACAGGTCGGCGATCGTCAGGGCGCCGCCGCTCTGCTGGAGGGTGAACGCGACCACGGCGGCGGCGCCCGCGAGCGCCGCGGCCCAGAAGGCGCGCGAGGGCCGGGCGCCGGTGCGCAGCACGGAGAACACGGCCGTGGTCAGCGGCAGCAGGCCGACGACGACGGCCGCGTGCGCGGTGCTGGACGTCTGGAGGGCGAGCGTCGTGAGCAGGGGGAAGCCGATGACCGTGCCGGCCGCGACGACGGCGAGGCCGGGCCAGTCGGCGCGCCGGGGCGGCCGCACGCGCAGCGCGAGCAGACAGCCGCCCGCGACGAGGGCGCTCAGCACGCAGCGCAGCGCGACGAAGCTCCAGGGGCCGATGCCTCCCAGGCCCCAGGCGGTCGCGGGGAAGGTGAGCGAGAACGCGGTGACGCCGAGGGCGGCCTGGAGGGTGCCGACGCGGCGGGGGGAGGGGGCCGCGGCCATGGGCCGGCCCGCCGAGGTGGTGCCGGGCGGGACCGCTATCCGCCGTCGTTCAGTAGCGCTATCCTGTGCTGTCATGCAACAGCGTAGCAGTGTGGGTGAGTTGGCGTATCAGCTGCGAAATGAGCTGGACCGCTACTCTCCAGGTGGAAAGCTGCCCTCCAGCCGGGCCCTGGTCGAGCGGTTCCGGGTGAGCCCGGTGACCGTGTCGCGTGCCCTCGCGCAGCTCGCCGCGGAGGGCCTGGTCGTCACGCGGCCCGGTGCCGGTGCCTTCCGCGCGCAGGCGCCGGGCGCCCCCGCCGTGCCGGTGGGCGACACCTCGTGGCAGGAGGTGTCCCTGAGCGCCGACGCCACCGCCGACGTCGTGCCGCGCTCGGTGGACGCCTCCGGGGTGCTCGCCACGCTGGCCGCGCCCGGCCCGGGCGTCATCGAGTTCAACGGCGGCTATCTGCACCCCTCGCTCCAGCCCGAGCGCGCGATGGCCGCCGCCCTCGCCCGGGCCGGGCGCCGCCCCGGCGCCTGGGAACGGCCCCCGGTCGACGGCCTGCCCGAGCTGCGCGAGTGGTTCGCGCGCGGCATCGGCGGCGCGATCACCGCGGCCGAGGTCCTGATCACCGCGGGCGGGCAGAGCGCCCTGACCACCACGCTGCGGGCGCTGGCCCCGCCCGGCGCGCCGGTGCTCATCGAATCGCCCACGTACCCCGGCCTTCTCGCCATCGCGCGGGCCGCCGGGCTCCGGCCGGTGCCGGTGCCGGTGGACACCGACGGGGTGCGGCCCGAGCTGCTCGCCGCCGCGTTCGAGGCGACCGGCGCGCGCGTGTTCGTCTGCCAGCCGCTGTTCCAGAACCCCACCGGCGCCGTGCTGTCCGCCGCGCGCCGCCCCGAGGTGCTGCGCATCGCCCGGGCCGCGGGGGCGTTCGTCGTCGAGGACGACTTCGTGCGCCGCCTCGTGCACGAGGACGCGGGGCCGCTGCCCAGGCCTTTGGCGTCCGACGACCAGGACGGCGTGGTCGTGCACGTGTGCTCGCTGACCAAGGCCACGTCGCCGAGCTTCCGGGTCAGCGCCCTCGCCGCGCGCGGCCCCGTCCTGGAGCGGCTGCGCACCATCCAGGTCGTCGACCACTTCTTCGTGCCCAGGCCGCTCCAGGAGGCCGCACTCGAACTCGTCGGCTCCCCGGCCTGGACCCGCCATCTGCGCGCCGTGGCCAGGGAGTTGAAGGAGCGCAGGGACGCCCTGGTGGCCGCGCTGCGGCTGCGGCTTCCCACGCTCGCCCTGCCGCACGTCCCGGCGGGCGGCTACCACCTGTGGCTCCGGCTCCCCGACGGCACCGACGAACTCGCCCTGGCGGCCGCCGCGTTGCGCGCCGGGGTCGCCGTCGCCCCCGGCCGCCCGTACTTCGCTGCGGAGCCCCCGGCCGGGCACATCCGCCTCAGCTTCGCCGCGCTCGCGGGCACGGCGGAGATCGCCGAAGGAGTCCGCCGGCTGTCCGAGGCGTGTGATGAGGTGACGGCATGACTGACACGCCCCGCACCCACGCCCTGCCCGACGGGTACGAGATGTCCACCGACCCCGCCCGCATCGACGCGGCCCGCGTCCACCACTGGCTGTCCACCGACGCCTACTGGGCCCTCGGCCGCCCCCGCGCCAAGCAGGACGACGCGATCGCGGGCTCCCTCAACTTCGGCGTGTACGACACCGCGTCGGGCGAGCAGGTGGCGTACGGGCGCGTGGTGACCGACCACGCCACCTTCGCCTGGCTCTGCGACGTCTACGTGGACCGCTCCGTGCGCGGCACCGGCCTGGGCACCGCCCTCGCCGCGGGCATACGCGACCATCTGACGGCTCTCGGGCTGCGCAGGATCATGCTCGCGACCGGGGACGCCCACGGTGTCTACGAGAAGATCGGCTTCAAGGGCCTGGAGAACCCGGACCTGTGGATGGTGCTCGGCGAGCAGTGAGCACGCGGGCATAGTCCGTCGTCAGGAGCAGGTCCTTGGCGGGGCCCCGGACGCGCCAGCGCGTCCGCCAGGAGTGGGCGTCGTCCACGGCGAAGTCGCCCCGGTAGAGGTCCGCGGCGCACGGGTGGTCGGCGGTGTGACGGCCGGTGCGCAGATCGAGGCCGTGGAAGAAGCGCCCGTCGGCGAAGTGCACGAGCACGGTGCCCGCGCCCTCGCCCGGCAGGAAGCGCAGGGTGCGCTCGGCGGGGCGCGGGGTGCCCCGCCAGGTGAACGTGCCGGACTCGTGGTGCAGCAGCCCGCCGCCCGGCAGCGGCGTGAACCGGGTCGTGCCGCTGAAGCGGCCCTCCACCGGTCCGTCCGGGCCCGCGGCGAAGTCCCGTACGGTCCGCTCGACGCGCCACGCGCCGGCGAGGAAGGCGAGCGCGTCGGGCACGGGGAAGGGCATGCCCGCAGCGTACGCGGCCCGCGCAGGGGCCCGGCCGGCCGGGCCCCGCGCTCCCACCGGCCTCCCACCGGCCTCCCACCGGCCTCCCACCGGCCTCCCACCGGCCTCCCACCGGCCTCCCACCGGCCTCTACCGGTCGACGACGGCGAGGCTCACCTCGTCGTACCGCGTCCCCGCGACGCCGCCCGCGGGAGCCGCCGCGTCGATCGCGGCGAGGTCGTCGGCGGTCAGTTCGAGCGTGGCGGCGGCGAGGTTCTCCCGCAGATACGTCTCGCGGCGCGTGCCCGGGATCGGCACCACGTCGGCGCCGCGGTGCTGCACCCAGGCCAGGGCGAGCTGGCCCGCCGTGACGCCCTTCTCGGCGGCGAGCGCGTCCAGGGCGGCGACGATGGCGAGGTTGCTCTCCAGATTGCCGTCGGCGAAGCGCGGCTGCGAGCGCCGTACGTCGTTCGCCTCAAGGCCCTCGACCGAGGTGACGCGGCCGGTCAGGAAGCCGCGGCCGAGCGGCGAGAACGGTACGAGCCCGATGCCGAGCTCCCGGCAGACCGGCGCCGTCTCCGCCTCCAGGTCGCGGGTCCACAGCGACCACTCGCTCTGGAGGGCCGCGATCGGGTGCACGGCGTGCGCGCGCCGGATCGTCCGCGCGCTCGCCTCGGACAGACCGAGGTGGCGCACCTTGCCGGCCGCGACCAGGTCGGCCATCGCGCCCACGGTCTCCTCGATCGGCACGTTCGGGTCGACGCGGTGCTGGTAGTACAGGTCGATGTGGTCGACGCCGAGCCGGGCGAGGGAGGCGTCGCAGGCCTGGCGCACGTACGCGGCGTCGCCGCGGATCAGCGGCGGCTCGCCGAGCCGGTTGGCGAAGCCGAACTTCGTGGCGATCACGGCCCGCTCCCGGCGCGCGCCGGACAGGGCGCGGCCGAGCAGCTCCTCGTTGTGCCCGGAGCCGTAGAAGTCGGCGGTGTCGAAGAGGGTGACGCCGAGGTCGAGGGCGCGGTGGATCGTGGCGGTCGACTGGGCGTCGTCCGACGCGCCGTAGCCGTGGCTCATCCCCATGCAGCCGAGTCCCTGTGCCGAGACCGTGAGCGCGCCGAGCTTGCGGGTGGGCAGGCCGGTCATGTCGTACCTCCAGGTGGTGCGGTGGTCTGCGCGGATCGCCGCGGTGCGGTGATCACGGCCGTGACAGTAGGAGTTGGAGCGCGCTCCAACGCAAGCGCCGGCCCGGGGGGCGGGGGCCCGCACCAGTACGGCGGCTGGGGGTGGCCGCAGGCCGGAACTGCGGCCGACCGGATGGCCGTCCGGTGCGCGCGTTCGTAGCGTGAGCGGGGTTCACGGACCCGTCCTGCCCCTTTTCCGTCCACCCCGGAGCGTCATGCGTGCCGTCACCTTCACCGCGGCGGGCCTCGGGCTCGCCGTCCTGCTCGCGGGCGGGGTACCCGCAGCCGCCCGGCCGCCGCACCCCACGGGCGGAGCCGCCCTCGCCACCTACGAGAACCAGCGCCTGACCTGGGGCGCCTGCTCTCCCGCGCAGAAGGAGCTGCGGGCGGCGGGCGCCCGGTGCGCACACGTCACCGTGCCGCTGGACTACGCGGAGCCCGAAGGCCGCACCCTCCGGATCGCGATCTCCCGCATCGAGGCCGAGGTCCCGGCGGACCGGCGGCGCGGCGTCCTGCTGACCAACCCTGGCGGGCCCGGCGGCCCCGGCCTCGCCTATACCCTCGCCCTGCGCCCGGCCCTGAAGGACGTGGCGGGCGCCTACGACCTCATCGGCTTCGACCCGCGCTTCCTCGGCGAGAGCAGCCCGCTGACCTGCGACCCGGCCCGCGACTCCGCCGAGCCCGGGCCGACCACCACCCCGCGCAGGGACTTCGGCGAGGCGCTGGCCGCGGCCCGTGAGGACGCCCGCCGCTGCCACGCGCGCGGCGACAACGCCCGCCTTCTGCCGCACGCCTCCTCACGCAACGTCGCCCGCGACATGGACGTGATCCGCGCGGCCCTGGGCGAGCGCCGCCTGTCGTACTACGGGGTGTCGTACGGCGCCGACCTGGGCGCCACCTACACGCAGCTGTTCCCGCGCCGCGTGGACCGCTTCGTTATCGACTCCGTCACGGACCCGGCCGCCACGCAGTACGAGCAGTTCCAGCGCTCCGGACGGCCCGCGGAGGCGGCCCTGGACGAGTGGGCGGCGTGGACGGCCCGCCGCGACGGCACCTACCACCTGGGCCGCACGGCCGCCGCCGTCCGGCGCCAGGTGGAGACGCTGCTCGCCCGCGCGGAGCGGCGGCCACCGCGCGTGGACGGGCTGCGCCTGAACGCGCCGCTCCTGCGGATGATCCTCAAGCAGCCCCTCGTCCAGGGCGAGAACGACCCGACGGTGGCCGCCGTCGTCCGCGACCTGGTCGCCGTCTCGCACGGCCGGCCCACCGAGCCGGGGTCCGAACTCGCCCGCATGATCGCGCTGTTGAAGTCGCCCGAGGTCGCGGACAGCATGCTCGGCGGCACGCTCTTCATGTGCGGCGACGGCGGCTGGCCCGCCGGTGGCTGGCCCGCATCGCCACACACGTACTGGAGGAACAGCCTGCGCAGCCGCGCCACCGAGCCCGTCTTCGGGCCGTTCGTGAACGGCGTGACCGCGCCCTGCCTGTACTTCCCGGCGCCCCCGCGCGAGCCCGCCGTCACCATCGGCAACGAGGTGCCCGTCCTGCTGCTCCAGGCGAAGCGCGACCACACCCCCTACCGCGACGCGCTCGCCATGCACCGGGCGCTGCGCGGCTCCCGCATGGTCACGGCGGACCTCCGCGGGCACGGCGTCTACGGCCGCGCGGTGGACGGTCTCGACCCGGTGCCGTGCGCCGACCGGGCCGTGAACGCCTACCTGGGCGGGGGCGGCCTGCCGCGTGAGGACGTCACCTGCCCGGTGGCGAGTGCTACGCGAAGTGGTCCAGGCCGGTGAGTTCGGCGGACAGGTCCCACAGCCGCGCCGCCGCCTCGGGGTCCCTGACCCACGGCTTGACGCCGCCGATCAGCATGTCGTCGGTGGTGGCGGGCCCGGCGACGTCGCAGTCCTGGCAGTAGGCGCCGCCGTGGCCCGCGAGCAGCGGCGACGTGGCCGCCCACACGGCCGTCGCCGCGCCCTGCGCCGGGGACTTGAAGCCCTCGGCCGGAGTGCCGTCAGGGCCGAGCCAGCCCTGGGCGAGCTGCTCCTCGCGCGGCACGTGCCGTTGCAGCGGGGTGAGGACGCTGCCCGGGTGCACGGCGAAGGCACGCGGCCCCCCGGGCCCGGCGAGCCGGTCCAGGTGCAGGGCGAACAGCGCGTTGGCGGTCTTCGACTGCGCGTACGCGAGCCAGCGGTCGTAGCCCGTGCGGAAGTGCGGGTCCTGCCAGCGGATGCCGGACAGGAAGTGCCCCGACGAGGCCACCGCCACGACCCGGGCCCGCCCCGGGGTCAGTGCCGGGGCGAGCCGGTTGACCAGGGCGAAGTGTCCCAGGTGGTTGACCGCGAAGTGCGCCTCCCAGCCGGGCCCGACGCGGGTCTCGGGGCAGGCCATGACACCCGCGCCCGCGATGAGCAGGTCGACGGCGCGGCCCGCGTCCAGGACGCGGTCGGCGAAGGCGCGGACGCTCTCCAGGTCGGCGAGGTCCAGGGCGGCCACCTCCACGCCGGGCACGCCGTCGAGGGCCGCCGCGGCCGCCTCCGGCCCGCGCGCCGGGACGAGCACGCGGGCCCCGGCGCGGGCGAGCGCCCGGGTCGTCTCCAGGCCGAGCCCGGAGGCACCGCCGGTCACGAGCGCGGTCCTGCCCTCCAGACAGATGCCCTTCAGTACGTCGTCGGCGGTGCTCCACGCGCCGTGTCCGGAACCGATCGCGCGCTGCTCAGCTGTCTTGGTCGTCATGGCGGCGACGCTAGAACCTAGACTGCGATCTAGATCAAGCCGAGCACGCGGAGGTCGGGGATGGCGCGGCACACCGAGGGGAAGTCCATCGGGCAGGTCGCCGAGGAGACCGGCCTGAGCGTGCACGCGCTGCGGTTCTTCGAGCGCGAGGAGCTGTTCCTGCGGCCGGTCCCGCGCACCGGCGGCGGGCGGCGCGTGTACGAGAGCGCCGACGTGGAGTGGCTCCTGCTGTGCAACCGGCTGCGCGCCTCCGGGATGCCGATCGCCACGCTCAAGCACTTCGCCCGCCTCGTCCGCTCGGGCCCGGGGAACGAGCCGGAGCGGCTCGCGCTGCTCCAGGAGCACGAACGCGCCGTCCGCGCGCGCAGGGCGGAACTCGACGCCGCCCTGGAGATCATCCACGGCAAGGTCGTGGCGTACGAGAAGCACGTGCGCGAGGGCACCGCGGCGGGCGTCTGGGCCCCGGCCCCGCGCCACTGACCGGGCTCGCACCGCCGCCCGGGCCCCTCGCCCGGCCGCGTACGTGTCCGGTATCCGTCTCTCGGCCAGGGCCCTGTCAGGACCACCCCGTCCACGAGATATCTTGATGTCGAGCAATGTTGCAGACGTGGAGCGGAGCACCCGGTGACTGACTCGACCATCATCTACACACACACTGACGAGGCCCCCGCCCTCGCGACGCATTCGTTCCTGCCCGTGATCCAGGCGTACGCCTCGACGGCCGGTGTCCGCGTCGAGACCCGTGACATCTCCCTGGCGGGCCGGATCATCGCGAGCTTCCCGGAGCGCCTGGAGCCGAGCCAGCGCATCGACGACGCGCTGGCCGAACTGGGTGAGCTGGCCAAGACCCCGCAGGCCAACATCATCAAGCTGCCGAACATCTCGGCGTCGATCCCGCAGCTGAAGGCCGCCGTGGCCGAGCTGCAGGAGCAGGGCTACGCGCTGCCGGACTACCCGGACGACCCCAAGACCGACGAGGAGCGCGACATCCGCGCCCGCTACGACAAGGTCAAGGGCTCCGCCGTCAACCCGGTCCTGCGCGAGGGCAACTCCGACCGCCGCGCCCCCGCGTCGGTCAAGAACTACGCCAAGACGCACCCGCACCGCATGGGCGCCTGGAGCGGCGACTCCAAGACGAACGTCGCCACCATGGGGGAGAACGACTTCCGCTCGACGGAGAAGTCCGTCGTGATCGAGAAGGCCGGCGCGCTCAAGATCGAGCTGGTCGCCGCCGACGGCTCCACCACCGTCCTGCGCGAGTCCGTCCCGGTCCTCGCGGGCGAGGTCGTCGACGCCTCCGTGATGCGCGTCGCCGCGCTGCGCGAGTTCCTGACCGCCCAGGTCGCCCGCGCCAAGGCCGACGGCGTGCTGTTCTCCGTGCACCTCAAGGCGACGATGATGAAGGTCTCCGACCCCATCGTCTTCGGCCATGTCGTACGCGCCTTCTTCCCGAAGACCTTCGCGGCCTTCGGCGCCGACCTCGCGGCCGCGGGCCTGTCCCCGAACGACGGCCTCGGCGGCATCTACAAGGGCCTGGAGGCGCTGGCCAACGGCGCCGAGATCAAGGCGTCCTTCGAGGCCGAGCTGGCCGAGGGCCCGGACCTGGCGATGGTCGACTCCGACCGCGGCATCACCAACCTGCACGTGCCGTCCGACGTCATCGTCGACGCCTCCATGCCGGCCATGATCCGCACCTCGGGTCACATGTGGGACAAGAACGGCGCCGAGGCCGACACCCTCGCCGTCATCCCGGACTCCTCCTACGCGGGCGTCTACCAGGTCGTCATCGACGACTGCCGCGCCAAGGGCGCCTACGACCCGGCCACCATGGGCTCGGTCCCGAACGTCGGCCTGATGGCGCAGAAGGCCGAGGAGTACGGCTCCCACGACAAGACCTTCGAGATCCCGGTCTCCGGCACGGTCCGCCTGGTCGACGCCGAGGGCACCGCGCTCATCGAGCAGCCGGTCTCCGAGGGCGACATCTTCCGCGCCTGCCAGACCAAGGACGCGCCGATCAAGGACTGGGTGAAGCTGGCCGTCAGCCGCGCCCGCGCCACCGGCAACCCGGCCGTGTTCTGGCTGGACGAGACCCGCGCGCACGACGCCAACCTGATCGCCAAGGTGAAGGCGTACCTGCCGGAGTTCGACACCGAGGGCCTGGACCTGCGGATCATGTCCCCGGTCGAGGCCACCCAGCTGTCCGTGGAGCGCATCCGCGAGGGCCTCGACACCATCTCCGTCACGGGCAACGTGCTGCGTGACTACCTGACCGACCTGTTCCCGATCCTGGAGCTGGGCACCAGCGCCAAGATGCTCTCGGTCGTCCCGCTGATGAACGGCGGCGGCCTGTTCGAGACCGGCGCCGGCGGCTCCGCCCCGAAGCACGTCCAGCAGCTGGTCAAGGAGAACTACCTGCGCTGGGACAGCCTCGGCGAGTTCCTCGCGCTCGCGGTCTCCTTCGAGCACCTGGCGCAGACCACGGGCAACGCCCGCGCCCAGGTCCTCGCGGACACCCTGGACCGCGCCACGGCCTCGTTCCTGAACGAGAACAAGTCGCCGAGCCGCAAGCTGGGTGGCATCGACAACCGCGGCAGCCACTTCTACCTGTCCCTGTACTGGGCCCAGGAGCTGGCCAAGCAGACCGCCGACGCCCAGCTCGCCGAGGCCTTCGGTCCGCTCGCCAAGACGCTGACCGAGCAGGAGCAGACGATCGTGGACGAGCTGATCGCCGTCCAGGGTTCCCCGGCCGACATCGGCGGGTACTACAAGGCCGACGTCACCAAGGCCGCGGCCGTCATGCGCCCCTCGGCCACGTTCAACGAGGCCATCGCCTCGCTCGCGTAACGGCGCCCGCCCTCCAGGTGTCCTGAGGCAAGCGCACCGCTCGCCCCGGTCGGCAACCGCTGACCGGGGCGGTGGTGTCTTGGCCACCGGACACCGGTGCCGCACCGGAGGCCGGGGCGGCACAAGATCTCCATTGCATAGATCTGCAATAGCTTGTATATTCATGCCATTCACGAGGAGGAGTCCATGACGGTACGCGCAGCGGTGGCGGGGGCGAGCGGATACGCGGGCGGGGAACTGCTGCGCACGCTGCTCACGCACCCCGAGGTCGAGATCGGCACCCTCACCGCCAACTCCAACGCGGGCCAGCCGCTCGGCGCCCTCCAGCCGCACCTGACGCCGCTCGCCGAGCGCGTCCTCGCGCCCACCACCGCCGAGTCGCTCGCGGGGCACGACGTCGTCTTCCTCGCCCTGCCGCACGGCCAGTCCGCCGCGGTCGCCGAGCAGCTCGGCCCGGACGTGCTCGTGGTGGACATGGGCGCGGACTTCCGCCTGAAGGACGCCGCGGACTGGGAGCGGTTCTACGGCAGCGAGCACGCCGGCACCTGGCCGTACGGCCTGCCGGAGCTGCCGGGCGGCCGCGCCGCCCTCGCCGGGACCAAGCGCATCGCCGTGCCCGGCTGCTACCCCACGGCGGTCTCGCTCGCCCTGTTCCCGGCGTACGCGGCGGGCCTCGTCGAGGACGAGGCGGTGATCGTCGCGGCCTCCGGCACCTCGGGCGCGGGCAAGGCGGCCAAGCCCCACCTCCTCGGCTCCGAGGTCATGGGCTCCATGTCGCCGTACGGCGTGGGCGGTGTGCACCGGCACACCCCCGAGATGATCCAGAACCTCAGCGCGGCGGCCGGCACCCGCGTGTCCGTCTCCTTCACGCCCACCCTCGCCCCCATGCCGCGCGGCATCCTCGCCACGTGCAGCGCCAAGGCCACGCCGGGCGTCACCGCGGAGAGCGTGCGCGCGGCGTACGAGAAGGCGTTCGCCGACGAGCCGTTCGTACGGCTGCTCCCGGAGGGCCAGTGGCCCGCCACGGCCTCCGTCTACGGCTCGAACGCCGTGCACGTCCAGGTCGCCCACGACCCGGGCTCCGGCCGCGTGATCGTGATCAGCGCCATCGACAACCTCAGCAAGGGCACCGCGGGCGGCGCCGTGCAGAGCATGAACATCGCCCTGGGGCTCCCGGAGGAGCTGGGGCTTTCCACGATCGGAGTCGCACCGTGAGCGACGCGCGCGCAGCCATTCAGCCGCACCTGACCATGAAACCCGCACCGCTGCGCTGCGCGGGCGGAGAAGCGAACAAGGAGATGCAGTGAGCGTCACGGCAGCCAAGGGATTCCAGGCGGCGGGCATCGCCGCCGGGATCAAGGAGAACGGCAACCCGGACCTGGCCCTCGTGGTCAACAGCGGGCCCCGCCTGGCCGCCGCGGGCGTCTTCACCTCCAACCGCGTGAAGGCCGCCCCCGTGCTGTGGTCCGAGCAGGTCCTCAAGGGCGGTCAGGTGGCGGCCGTCGTCCTCAATTCCGGTGGTGCCAACGCCTGCACCGGCCCCCAGGGCTTCCAGGACACGCACGCCACCGCCGAGAAGGCGGCCGAGGCCCTCGGGGTGAACGCGGCCGAGGTCGCCGTCGCCTCCACCGGCCTCATCGGCGTCACGCTCCCCATGGACAAGCTCCTGCCGGGCGTCGACGCGGCCGCGGCCGCCCTGTCCCCGCACGGCGGCGAGAAGGCCGCCATCGCCATCAAGACCACGGACAGCGTGCACAAGACGGCCGTGTTCGAGGGCGAGGGCTGGACCGTCGGCGGCATGGCCAAGGGCGCGGGCATGCTCGCCCCCGGCCTCGCCACCATGCTGGTCGTCCTCACCACGGACGCCGACCTGCCTGCCGCGGACCTGGACAAGGCGCTGCGCGAGGCGACCCGGCTCACCTTCGACCGGGTCGACTCCGACGGCTGTATGTCGACCAACGACACCGTGCTGCTCCTGGCCTCCGGTGCCGCGGAGGTCACGCCGGGGCAGGCGGAGTTCGCCGATGCCGTCCGCACGGTCTGCGACGACCTCGCCCGCCAGCTCATCGGCGACGCCGAGGGCGCGACCAAGGACATCCGTATCGAGGTCGTGAACGCCGCGAGCGAGGACGACGCCGTCGAGGTGGGCCGCTCCATCGCCCGCAACAACCTCCTGAAGTGCGCGCTCCACGGCGAGGACCCCAACTGGGGCCGCGTCCTGTCCGCCATCGGCACCACCGGTGCCGCCTTCGAGCCCGACCGGCTGAACGTCGCCATCAACGACGTGTGGGTCTGCAAGAACGGCTCGGTGGGCGAGGACCGCGACCTCGTCGACATGCGCTACCGCGAGGTGAAGATCACCGCCGACCTGGCCGCGGGCACCGAGTCCGCCGTCATCTGGGCCAACGACCTCACCGCCGACTACGTCCACGAGAACAGCGCCTACTCGTCCTGAGCCCGGCGGGACCACCCGGTCCCGCCCCGGGCGGCCCGTCCTGAACCCAAGGACCCTGAACACCCCATGAGCACCCGCAAGCACACCGCTCTGCCCAAGGCGCAGATCCTCATCGAGGCACTGCCCTGGCTGACCCGGCACCGCGGCAAGACCGTCGTCATCAAGTTCGGCGGCAACGCCATGGTGGACGCCGAACTGAAGGCGGCCTTCGCCCAGGACGTCGTCTTCCTGCACCACGCGGGCCTGCGCCCCGTCGTGGTGCACGGCGGCGGCCCGCAGATCAGCGCCCAGCTCGACAAACAGGGCCTGGTCAGCGAGTTCAAGGCGGGTCTGCGCGTCACGACGCCCGAGGCCATGGACGTCGTCCGCATGGTCCTCGCCGGGCAGGTGCAGCGGGAGCTGGTGGGCCTCCTCAACGAGCACGGCCCGCTGGCCGTGGGCCTGACCGGCGAGGACGCGCACACCATCACCGCGACCCGGCACCGCCCGCTGATCGGCGGCGAGCCGGTCGACATCGGACGGGTCGGCGAGGTCACCGACATCGACACCGGGGCCATCGAGGCGCTGCTCGCCGACGGCCGCATCCCGGTGGTCTCCTCCATCGCCCGCTCCCAGGACGAAGGTGACACGGGGCATGTCTACAACGTCAATGCTGATACGGCGGCTGCGGCACTCGCTGCGGCGCTTGGTGCCGAGACGCTGATGGTCCTCACCGACGTGGAGGGCCTCTACGAGGACTGGCCCCGCAGCGACGAGGTCATCAGCCGCCTCACCGCCGCCGAGCTGGAGAAGCTGCTTCCCGACCTGTCCAGCGGCATGGTGCCCAAGATGGAGGGCTGTCTGCACGCGGTACGCAACGGTGTGCAGACGGCCCGCGTCATCGACGGGCGCGTCCAGCACTCGATCCTGCTCGAGATTTTCACGGATGAAGGAATCGGCACGATGGTCGTGCCCGACGAGCTGACCAAGGGAGCCACGGCATGACCGCCGCCACCCCGTCCACCGACTCCAACCAGGCCCTGACCGCCCGCTGGCAGGGCGCGCTCATGGACAACTACGGCACCCCCCGCCTGCCCCTGGTGCGCGGCGCGGGCAGCAGGCTCTGGGACGCGGACGGCAAGGAGTACGTCGACTTCGTCGGCGGCATCGCGGTGAACGCGCTCGGCCACGGGCACCCGGCCGTGGTGGAGGCCGTGTCCCGGCAGATCGCCGCGCTCGGCCACGTCTCGAACCTCTTCGTCGCCGAGCCGCCCGTCGCGCTCGCCGAGCGGCTGCTCCAGCTCTTCGGCCGCGACGGCCGCGTGTTCTTCTGCAACTCCGGCGCGGAGGCCAACGAGGGCGCCTTCAAGATCGGCCGGCTCACGGGCCGCCCGCACATGGTCGCCACCGACGGCGGCTTCCACGGCCGCACGATGGGCGCGCTCGCCCTCACCGGCCAGCCAGGCAAGCAGCAGCCGTTCCTGCCGCTGCCCGGGGACGTGACGCACGTACCGTACGGAGACGTCGACGCGCTGCGCGCCGCGGTCACCGAGGACACCGCCTTCGTGATCGTCGAGCCGGTCCAGGGCGAGAACGGCGTCGTCGTGCCGCCCACCGGATATCTGCGCGCGGCCCGCGAGATCACCCGCGCCACCGGCACCCTCCTCGTCCTGGACGAGGTGCAGACCGGAATCGGCCGCATGGGCCACTGGTTCGCGCACTTCGCGGAGGAGGACGTGCTCCCCGACGTCGTCACTCTCGCCAAGGGTCTCGGCGGCGGCCTGCCGCTCGGTGCCACCGTCGCCTTCGGCGAGGCCGCGGCCCTGCTGCGGCCGGGCCACCACGGCACGACCTTCGGCGGCAACCCCGTCGCCTGCGCCGCCGGGCTCGCCGTGCTCGACACCATCTCCGCCGAGGGGCTGCTCGACCACACCAAGCGCGCGGGCGAACGGCTCCGGGACGGAATCGAGTCAGCGGGGCACGGCATGGTCGCCCATGTCAGGGGCACGGGCCTGCTGCTGGGTATGGTGCTCACCGAGCCGCTGGCCGCGCAGGTGCAGCGGGCGGCTCAGGACGCCGGCTTCCTGGTCAACGCGCCCGCCCCCGATGTCGTACGGCTCATGCCCGCCCTGAACGTGGGCGACGTCGAGGTGGACGCCTTCCTCCGGGCCCTGCCCGGTGTCCTCGACCAGGCCGCGGCCGCGGCGAACGGGGACGGACGATCCGGAGAATGAGACGACGATGAGCCATGCGCAGCGCAACGAGCGAGGGGAGTCCGCCGGGCCCGCGGTGCCGCAGACCCGTACCGCACGGCACCGCAGGATCGTCGACATCCTCAACCGGCAGCCGGTGCGCTCGCAGAGCCAGCTGGCGAAGCTCCTCGCCGACGACGGCCTGAGCGTCACCCAGGCGACCCTCTCCCGCGACCTCGACGAGCTGAACGCCGTCAAGATCCGCAACGCCGAGGGCGACCTCATCTACGCCGTGCCGAGCGAGGGCGGCTTCCGCACTCCGCGGGCCCCGCTCGGCGAGTCGGCGAAGGAGGAGCGGATGCGGCGCCTCTCCGGCGAGCTGCTCATCTCCGCCGAGGCCTCCGCCAACCTCGTGGTGCTGCGCACCCCGCCCGGGGCCGCCCAGTTCCTCGCCTCGGCGATCGACCAGGCCGAGCTGCACGACATCCTGGGCACGATCGCGGGCGACGACACGGTGATGCTTATCAGCAGGGATGCGACGGGGGGCCAGGCCCTGGCTGATCACCTGCTGCGGCTGGCCTCGAACGAACACTGAGGCTGGCCCCTGGCCTTGGACCGGCTCGATCGGCCTGCGGCCTCGTCCTCAATCGCCGGACGGGCTTTAATCCCTTCGCTGCGTTCTTCCTCTGCGGGCCATCCACGCCGCCACCAGTGAGCCCGACACGTTGTGCCAGACCGAGAAGATCGCGGCGGGGAGCGCCGCGAGCGGGCTGAAGTGGGCGGTGGCCAGGGACGCGGCCAGGCCCGAGTTCTGCATGCCCACCTCGAAGGCCATCGCGCGTGACGCGGGCGCCCCGAGCCGGGCCAGGCGGCCCGCGCCGTAGCCGAGGGCGAGGCCGAGCCCGTTGTGCAGCACCACCGCGAGCAGGACGAGCGCGGCGGCCGACTTGATGGCCGCCGCGCTGCCCGCGACCACCACCGCCACGATGACGGCGATGGTGGCGGCGGACAGCCACGGCAGCGCGCCCAGCGCCCGGTCCACGTACCGGCCGATGAACAGCCGCACCAGCAGGCCCGCGACGACGGGCAGCAGCACCGTCTTGAGGATGTCCGTCACCATCGAGCCCGCGTCCACCGGCAGGTACTCGCCCGCGAGCAGCAGCGTCAGCGGCGGGGTGACGAGCGGCGCGACCATCGTGGAGACGGTGGCGACGGACACCGAGAGGGCGACGTCGCCGCGCGCCAGATACGTCACGACGTTCGACGCGGTGCCGCTGGGCGCGCAGCCGACGAGGATCACCCCGGCCGCCAGCTGCGGTGACAGGTCGAGCGCGTGGGCGACGAGCCAGCCAAGGCCCGGCATGATCACGTAGTGCGCTACGAGGCCGAGCGCCACGGCCCAGGGGCGGCGCGCGACCCCCTGGAAGTCCGCCGGGGTCATCGTCAGACCCATGCAGAACATCACCACGCCGAGCAGATACGGCACGCTCGGCTTCCAGTCCGCGAAGGCGTCAGGCGCCGCGAGTCCGACGGCGCCCGCGGCGAGCACCAGGACGGGGAAGACGGTGACGGCCCGGCGCGCGGCCCGGTCGGCGCCGCCCGGGGGCTCGACGTCCGTCGCCGAGCCGGGGGTTGTCTGTTCGTTCCGCACCCGGTGATGCAACGTCCAGAGCCCGCGGGGCGCAACCCCGTCTCGATATGTGGTCACTACACGCGTCCCGGCGGGGGGCGAGGCGTGACCTGCCCGTCCGGCGGGAGTTGTGCGGAGTGGCGTGCCACTCTCCAGGTAGCGGATTGACGAAACATGCGGAGCAATGCATACTCATGCATATCAGTGAATGCACTGAGCGAGCGGAATGCACTGTGAGGAGAAACCCGTGACCGAGCGCGTCGTACTCGCCTACTCGGGCGGCCTGGACACCTCCGTCGCCATCGGCTGGATCGCCGAGGAGACGGGCGCCGAGGTCATCGCCGTCGCCGTGGACGTCGGCCAGGGCGGCGAGGACCTGGACGTCATCCGCAAGCGCGCGCTCGCCTGCGGTGCCGTCGAGGCCGAGGTCGCGGACGCCAAGGACGAGTTCGCCGACGAGTACTGCCTCCCGGCGATCAAGGCCAACGCCCTCTACATGGACCGGTATCCGCTGGTCTCCGCCCTGTCCCGGCCGACCATCGTCAAGCACCTCGTGGCGGCGGCGAACAAGCACGGCGCCGGCATCGTCGCCCACGGCTGCACCGGCAAGGGCAACGACCAGGTGCGGTTCGAGGCCGGCATCCAGGCGCTCGGCCCGGACCTGAAGTGCATCGCCCCCGTGCGGGACTACGCGATGACGCGGGACAAGGCCATCGCCTTCTGCGAGGACAAGGGCCTGCCGATCGCGACCAGCAAGAAGTCCCCGTACTCCATCGACCAGAACGTCTTCGGGCGGGCCGTCGAGACGGGCTTCCTGGAGGACATCTGGAACGCCCCGATCGAGGACGTCTACGAGTACACCTCCAACCCCGCGACGCCGCGCGAGGCCGACGAGGTCGTCCTCACCTTCAAGGAGGGCGTCCCGGTCGCCATCGACGGCAGGCCCGTCACGGTCCTCCAGGCGATCCAGCAGCTCAACGAGCGGGCGGGCGCCCAGGGAATCGGCCGGATCGACATGGTCGAGGACCGGCTCGTCGGCATCAAGTCCCGTGAGGTGTACGAGGCCCCGGGCGCGATCGCGCTGATCACCGCCCACCAGGAGCTGGAGAACGTCACGGTCGAGCGGGAGCTGGCCCGCTACAAGCGGCAGGTCGAGCAGCGCTGGGGCGAGCTGGTCTACGACGGCCTGTGGTTCTCCCCGCTCAAGCGGGCCCTGGACGGCTTCATCAACGAGGCCAACCAGCACGTCAGCGGCGACATCCGGATGACCCTGCACGGCGGCCGGGCCGTCGTCACCGGCCGGAGGTCCGAGCAGTCGCTCTACGACTTCAACCTCGCGACGTACGACACGGGTGACACCTTCGACCAGTCGAAGGCCCAGGGCTTCATCGACATCTTCGCCCTGTCGTCGAAGATCGCCGCGAAGCGCGACCTGGCCTGAGGCCCCGAGCAGCAGCCGCGAGGTCCGCCTCCCCGAAGCGCACGGCGCGGGGGAGGCGGACGCGCATCACCCCCTCATCAAGGAGCATGTGCAGTGAGCAGCAAAAGCGGTGACGTCCGGCTCTGGGGCGGACGGTTCGCCGACGGTCCGGCAGAGGCCCTGGCCAAGCTTTCGGCCTCGGTGCACTTCGACTGGCGCCTGGCGCCGTACGACATCGCCGGTTCCCGCGCCCACGCGCGCGTGCTGCACACCGCGGGGCTGCTCACCGCGGACGAGCTGACCCGTATGCTCGCGGGCCTCGACCAGCTCGAAGCCGACGTCGCCGACGGCTCGTTCACCGGCACCATCGCCGACGAGGACGTGCACACCGCCCTGGAGCGCGGCCTCCTCGAGCGGCTCGGCCCCGACCTCGGCGGCAAGCTGCGCGCGGGCCGGTCCCGCAACGACCAGGTGGTCACGCTCTTCCGGATGTACCTGCGCGACCACGCCCGGATCATCGGCGGACTGATCACCGACCTCCAGGAGGCGCTGATCGGCCTCGCCGAGGCCCACCCGGACGTCGCCATGCCGGGCCGCACCCACCTCCAGCACGCCCAGCCGGTGCTCTTCGCCCACCACGTCCTCGCGCACGCGCAGTCCCTGGCGCGCGACGCCGAGCGGCTGCGGCAGTGGGACGAGCGTGCCGCGGTGTCGGCGTACGGGTCCGGGGCCCTGGCCGGGCAGTCCCTCGGCCTCGACCCGCAGGCGGTCGCCCAGGACCTCGGCTTCGAGGGCGGCTCCGCCGCCAACTCCATCGACGGCACGGCCTCGCGTGACTTCGTCGCCGAGTTCGCCTTCATCACCGCAATGATTGGCGTGAACCTCTCCCGGATCGCCGAGGAGGTCATCATCTGGAACACGAAGGAATTCTCCTTCGTCACGCTCCACGACGCCTTCTCCACCGGCTCCTCGATCATGCCGCAGAAGAAGAACCCGGACATCGCCGAGCTGGCCCGGGGCAAGTCCGGCCGCCTCATCGGCAACCTCACGGGCCTGCTTGCCACCCTCAAGGCACTCCCGCTCGCGTACAACCGCGACCTCCAGGAGGACAAGGAGCCCGTCTTCGACTCCTGCGACCAGCTGGAGGTCCTGCTGCCCGCCTTCACCGGCATGATGACGACCCTTACGGTCCACCGCGAGCGCATGGAGGAGCTGGCCCCCGCGGGCTTCTCGCTCGCCACGGACATCGCCGAGTGGCTGGTCAAGCAGGGCGTGCCGTTCCGCGTCGCGCACGAGGTCGCGGGCGAGTGCGTCAAGGAGTGCGAGGCGCACGGCATCGAACTCGACCAGCTCACCGACGAGCAGTTCGCGAAGATCTCCCCGCACCTGACCCCGGAGGTCCGCACCGTCCTGAACGTGCCGGGCGCCCTCGCCTCCCGCGACGGCCGCGGCGGCACCGCCCCCTCGGCGGTGGCCGCCCAGCTCGCCGAGCTGAAGACGGACGTGGCCGCCCAGCGCCGGTGGGCCACGGCCCGCACCGCGTAGCGCCGCCGGGCGCCCCGCGAGGCCCCGCGCCCCCGCCGAGGGTTACGTTGAACGGCAGGGGAGTACGCGACCCGCGTACTCCCCTGGACGCGTCACACCCTCGAAGCGTGGAGCCCGACATGCCCTTCGCCCGCCTGGCCGAAGTCACCACCCCGACCGCCCACATCGGCCTCGGCCTGGCCGCCGTCGGCAGGCCCGGCTACATCACCCTGGGCCGCGAGGCCGACCTGCCGCCGTCCCGCACCGTCGAGGCCCTGCGCGAGCGCGCGTTCGAACTCCTCGACGCCGCCTACGCGCTCGGCGTGCGGTACGTCGACGCCGCCCGCTCCTACGGCCGCTCCGAGGAGTTCCTCGCCGGCTGGCTCGCGGCCCGTCCCGGCATCGACGACGTCGTCGTCGGCAGCAAGTGGGGCTACACCTACACGGCCGACTGGCGCACCGACGCCGCCGCGCACGAGATCAAGGACCACAGCGTCACCGCGTACGACCGCCAGCGCGCCGAGACCGCCGCGCTGCTCGGCGAGCGGCTCGACCTCTACCAGATCCACTCGGTCACGCCCGAGAGCCCCGCGCTCACCGACAAGGAGCTGCACGCCCGGCTCGCCGACCTCGCCGCCGGCGGCGTCACCGTCGGCCTGTCCGTGAGCGGCCCCGAGCAGGCCGCCGCGATCCGCGCCGCCCTGGACGTGACCGTCGGCGGCGAGCGGCTCTTCCGCACCGTCCAGGCGACCTACAACGCCTTGGAGACCTCGGCCGCCCCCGCGCTCGCCGAAGCCCACGACGCGGGCCTGACCGTCCTGGTCAAGGAGGGCATGGCCAACGGCCGCCTGGCGGGGGAGCACGCCCCCGCCGCCCTGCGCGCCGTCGCCGAGCGGACCGGCCTCGGCTGCGACGCGGTCGCCCTCGCCCTGGTGCTGCGCCAGCCCTGGGCAGGTGTCGTGCTCTCCGGCGCCGCCACCTCCGTGCAGCTCGTGTCGAACCTGCACGCCACGGCCGTCGACCTGGACGCGGCGGACCTGGAGCGCGTCGCTGCCCTCGCCGAGGAGCCCGCCGCGTACTGGAGCACGCGGGCCGCGCTGCCCTGGCACTGAGAGACCACCGCTCAGGCCCCTCCGTAAGACCCGTACGCCTCTCGTGAGACAAGAATGTCTCATGCGGGCTATGCTTGTCTCATGTCTGTCGACCGAGATCAGGTGCTGCGCGGTGCCGCCGCCCTGCTCACCCGCAAGGGCTCCGCGACCATGGACGAGGTCGCGAAGGCCGCCGGGGTCAGCCGGGCCACCCTGCACCGCCACTTCGCAGGCCGGGACGCGCTCGTCCGCGCGCTCGAAGACCTCGGCCTGAGGGAGTGCGAGCTGGCCCTGGACGCCGCCCGGCTGGAGGAGGGCGGCGCCGCGGACGCGCTGCGGCGCCTGGTCAAGGAGCTACAGCCCGCCGCGGGCCTGCTCGCCTTCCTCGTCACGGAGAACGCGCTGTTCGAGGGCGAGACCCAGCACGAGGGCTGGTCCCGGATCGACACCCGCGTGGCCGAGCTGTTCCGGCGCGGTCAGGAGAGCGGCGAGTTCCGCATCGACCTGACCCCGGTCTGGCTCACCGAGGCCCTGTACGGCCTCGTCAGCTCCGGCGCCTGGGCCGTCCTCGACGGCCGCGTCGCCGCCAAGGACTTCAGCTACATGATCGCCGAGCTGCTCATCGGCGGAGCACGACGGAGAGTGGAACCATGACCAGGACCGTACAGCGCACCCCGGCGGCCGAGGTGGCCCGCCCGCCCGGCCGGTGGCTCGCCCTGGCCGTGCTCGCCCTCGCCGTCCTCCTCGTCGCCGTGGACGCGACCGTCCTCGGCCTCGCGACGCCGTACATCAGCGAGGACCTCAAGCCGTCCGGCACCCAGCTCCTGTGGATCGGTGACGTCTACTCGTTCGTCATCGCCGGACTGCTGGTGTCCATGGGCAGCCTCGGCGATCGCATCGGCCGCAAGAAGCTGCTGCTCGTCGGAGCCGTCGCCTTCGGCGCGGTGTCCGTGCTCAACTCCTACGCCACCACGCCGGAGCTGATGATCCTGGCCCGGGCCCTGCTCGGTGTCGCGGGTGCCACGCTGATGCCGTCGACGCTCGCGCTGATCCGGAACATCTTCCACGACCCGCGCGAGCGCAGCATCGCCGTCGGTGTGTGGGGCGCGATGGCCTCGGCGGGCGCGGCGATCGGCCCGGTCGTCGGCGGCTTCCTGCTCGAACACTTCTGGTGGGGCTCGGTCTTCCTCATCAACCTGCCCGTGATGGCCGTGCTGGTCCTCGTCGGCATCAAGATGCTCCCCGAGTCGAAGAACCCCTCGCCGGGCCCCTGGGACCTGATCAGCGTCGCCCTGTCGCTCATCGGCATGATCGCCGTGGTGTACGCGGTCAAGGAGGCGGCGGCGGGCGGCGCGGGCTGGGAGGTGCTCGCCGCGGGCGTCATCGGTGTCGCGGCACTCACCTGGTTCGTCCGGCGGCAGCTCACCCTTCAGGCGCCGCTGCTCGACATGCGCCTTTTCCGCAACCGTGGCTTCTCCGCCGCCGTCCTCGCCGACCTGCTGACCATCCTCGGCCTGTCCGGCCTGGTCTTCTTCCTGTCGCAGTTCCTGCAACTCGTGCAGGGCAGGCGGCCGTTCGAAGCGGGCCTCGCCGAGCTGCCCGCCGCGCTCGGCGCGGTGACGGCGGGTCTGATCGCGGGCCTGGTGGCGCGCCGCTTCTCGGTGCGCTCGGTGGTCGCGGGCGGGCTCGCCGCGGTGGGCCTCGCCCTCGCCTCGCTCACCACCCTGAGCCAGCACACGGGCTATCCGCTCCTGGGCGCCGCGCTCCTGGTGGTAGGCGTCGGCGCGGGCTTCGCCTTCACGGTGACCGCCGACGTGATCCTGTCCAGCGTGCCCAAGGAGCAGGCGGGCGCGGCCTCCGCGGTCTCGGAGACGGCGTACGAACTGGGCGCGGCCCTCGGCATCGCCCTGCTCGGCTCCATCGTCACGGGTGTCTACCGCGACTTCACGGCCCCGGCTGGCACCCCGGCCGACGCCGCGTCGGCCGCCCACGAATCCCTGGGCGGGGCCGTCGAGGCGAGCGCCGGCCTCCCGGAGCACACGGCGGGCCCCCTGGTGTCGGCTGCCCAGGAGGCCTTCGTCGACGGGCTGCGGGTCGCCGCCGGAGTCGGCGCCGCGGTGCTGCTCGCCACGGCGGTCGCGGCCTGGTTCCTGCTCAAGGGCCAGAAGCTGGAGGACGGCGTCGAGCATCCCTGACGCCGCCGATCGAGTGACGGCGAAGGGCCGCACCCCGCGCGGGGTGCGGCCCTTCGCCGTGTGCGGCCCTTCTCAGGCCGCCTTGGCCTTCGTGGCGTACATGTCCACGTACTCCTGCCCGGACAGGCGCATGACCTCCGTCATCACCGAGTCCGTCACCGCGCGCAGCACATAGCGGTCGCGGTCCATGCCGTCGTAGCGCGAGAACTCCATGGCCTCGCCGAAGCGGACCGTCACCCGGCCCGGACGCGGCAGGCCCTTGCCGCCCGGCTGCAGCTTGTCCGTGCCGATCATGGCGAACGGCACCACCGGCGCGCCCGTCATCAGCGTGAGCCGGGCGATGCCCGTGCGGCCGCGGTAGAGCCGGCCGTCGGGGGAGCGGGTGCCTTCCGGGTAGATGCCGAACATCTGGCCGTCGTCCAGGACCCGCTTGCCGGTCATCAGCGCGGCCACGCCGCCCCGGCCGCCGTCGCGGTCCACCGGGATCATGCCGACGCCGGTGAAGAACCAGGCCATCGCGCGGCCCTTGAGGCCCTTGCCCGTCACGTACTCGTCCTTGCCGATGAAGTAGACCGGCCGGTCGCAGACGACGGGCAGGATCATCGAGTCGATGAACGTGAGGTGGTTTCCGGCCAGGATGACCGGACCGGTCCCGGGGATGTTCTCGGCACCTTCTACCCGCGTGCGGAACGTCAGGCGCAAGATCGGTCCGAGCACTGCCTTCAGGAGCGCTAGACGGGACAACGGTTCCTCCGGTGTCAACGGGTCGACGGCAAGTCGCTGCAGGTGAGGACCATACTCGCGGGTCCCCGTTGAACGCACATCGGGTTCATGCGACCGATACGCAGAGTTGACCTGAGTTTGCGTGCCCCTTGCCCCACGAGGGTCCTACCACCACGACCGTATCGCCGTACGAACTGCGCCGCTTGTCCGAGTGGCCCTTCTCACGCTCCGCGCGGGCCCTTCCGGGGCCCGGACGGCTTGGAGCCCGCTGTTCGCCCGCGCCGGGCACGCGCGCCCCCGCGCCCCGCGCGACCGTCGGCCATCGCGCGTCACCCGTACGTTCGACCCCGGGTCTCCCGTACGTCACCTGCCGCCACCTACGATCGGTGCCGCTTTGTCAGGTGCAAGGCGGCACAAGGCAGTACAGGAATGAGGGAGCCCTCCATGGCGAACGAGGAATACGGCGCGACGGCCGAGCGGCGGACGGGGACGAGCCCGGGGCGGCGGGCGGTCCTGGGGGCCGCGGTCCTCGGGGCGGGCGCGGCCGTCGCGGGCGCGCCCGGGGTGGCGAGAGCCGAAGGTGGCCACGGCAAGGGGCACGGGCACGGCGGCGAGCTGCCGGTGCCCACGGTCATCGCGCACCGCGGCACGAGCGGCTACCGGCCCGAGCACACGCTCGGCTCGTACCAACTCGCCCTCGACATGGGCGCGGACGTCATCGAGCAGGACGTCGTGCCCACCAAGGACGGCCACCTCGTATGCCGTCACGAGAACGACATCACCGCGACCACGGACGTCGCCGCGCACCCGGAGTTCGCGGACCGCAAGACGACGAAGTCCGTGGACGGCGTCCAGCTCACCGGCTGGTTCACCGAGGACTTCACGCTCGCCGAGCTGAAGACGCTGCGCGCCAAGGAGCGCATCCCCGGCACCCGCCAGCGCAACACCCTTTACGACGGCCGCTGGGAGATCCCCACCCTGGAGGAGGTCCTGCGCTGGGCCGAGCGCGCGGGGCGCGAGCGCGGCCGGCGCGTCTGGCTGCACATCGAGACCAAGCACCCCACCTACTTCCGCAAGCTGGGCCTCGGTCTCGAAGAGCCCCTGGCCAAGCTCCTTCGCCGCTACCACCGGCACCGCAGGCACGCGCCGAACTTCCTGCAGTCCTTCGAGCCCAGCAGCATCCAGCGCCTTCGCAAGCTCGTCGACGCGCCCGGCGTGGTCCTGCTGTCGTCCGCGAACTCCCGCCCCTGGGACTTCGTCGAGGCGGGCGACCCGCGCACCGTCGCCGACCTCGTCAAGCCCGAGGGCCTGCGCTGGATGTCCTCGTTCGCCAAGGGCATCGGCCCGACCCTGGACCTGATCATCCCCAAGGGCCCCGACGGCAAGCTCCTGGAGCCGACCACGCTGGTGCGCGACGCGCACGCCGAGGACCTGATCCTGCACCCCTACACGATGCGCAACGAGAACACCTTCCTGCCCGCCGACTTCAAGAAAGGCACGGACCCCAGCGCGTACGGTGACGCGTTCGGCGCCTTCAAGAAGTACTTCGCCACGGGCATCGACGGGATCTTCTCCGACAACCCGGACACGGCGCTCCTCGCCGCCGCCGACTTCCGCGCCGGTGGTTCTGTCAACGAATGACGGGTGACTCCCGGTTGGGGTGAGCCGCGGCCGTTTCGGAAACCCGGAGCCGAAACGGCCGCGTCGTCGGGGGTATGACGCCCTCGCTCTCGCCCGACCTCGTCACCGCCCTGCGTCCGCTGCTCGCCGCGGAGGCCTCGGCGGAGGCGCACGGCTCCGGCGCCGAACCCGGCGACCTCGAGCAGGCCGTGTGGCTGCGCCTGCTCGAACACCTGGACGCCAAGGGGTCGCTCACCGACCCCGCCGGATGGCTGCGCACCGCCGTCCGCGACGAGGCCCACCGCAGCCGCCACGCCGCCCGCCGCGAGCGGCCCTACGTCACCGAACCGGCCGACGACCTCCAGGGCGGCCCCGAGCAGCGCGTGCTGCGGGCCGACCGGCACCGCATCCTGCGCGCGGCCGTGCGCAAGCTCCCCGGACGGTGTCCTCGGCTCCTGGCTGCACTTCTGTCGCCCAAGGACCTCACTTACCGTGAAATCGCAGGAGAGTTGGGAATGTCACAAGGATCTTTGGGGCCGGAACGTTCCCGATGCCTGGGATGCCTGCGCAGAATGCTGGCGCAAGAGGTTGCGACTCCTGGCCCGTGGGGAAAGGAGTGAGGGACAACCGGTGGAGCAGTTGAGCGGGAGGCATGCACACATGGGCATGAGCGTGACCATCTCGGAGGCGGCGGCCGACGACCAGGACGCCGCCGAGCAGATCCTCAAACTGCAGTACCTCTGCTACCAGAGCGAGGCCGAGCTGTACGGCGACTACTCGATCGAGCCCCTGACCCAGACCCTGGAGTCCCTCAAGGCGGAGCTGGCCGGGGGCACCGTCCTGGTCGCGCGGCTCGGCACCGAGGTCGTGGCCTCCGTGCGGGCCGGCGTCGACGAGGCGGGCACGGCCCGCGTCGGCAAGCTCGTCGTCCACCCGCGGATGCAGCGGCACGGCCTGGGCGGGCGGCTGCTCGACGCGATAGAGCGACGGCTCGGCGAGGGCGGCGCCGTCCGCCGCTTCGAGCTGTTCACCGGGCACCGCAGCGAGAGCAACCTCCAGCTCTACCGCAAGCACGGGTACGCGCCGGTGAGCACGCGGCGCGTGGACGAGCGGCTGACGGTGGTGACCCTGGCCAAGGAGGTGGCGGCGGAGGCCTACGCCGCCAGCGCCTAGGTGTATTGACCCGCAGGGTTGTTCACACGGCTGATGGGTGGGTGGCCGCCGAGTGCGGTGTGGCAGCGGTGGTGGTTGTAGGTGTGCAGGAAGTCTGTCAGAGCTGCTGTCCGCTCGGTGTT
>NZ_JBWKJZ010000029.1:0-126424 GCF_056431945.1 Streptomyces sp. NPDC045778 | reverse complement strand
CCTAGTAGCTCCGCTACGAGGACATCCCGGCGCCTTGCGATCGCACGCACCAGACGCCGCTCCTTGCTCCACGCCGACCCACCGGACAGGCCCTACGGCATCGGCGGACTATGGGCCGCTGAGGTACTCGGATACCGCGGAGGTCTCGCCCAGGCAGCCACCGTGCCCGCCCACACCCGCCGGATCCGCGTCGGCGTCGGACTCCTGCCGGCCGCAGCCCGCAACATCGCTGTCGACGCGATGGAGGTCGACCTGCTCGCCCAGCTCCACCCCGGTCGTCTCGAGGTCGCCTTCGGCCACGGGCCGCGAAGGCGATCTGCTGGAAGTGGCTACCCCGCGCGGCGCGTTGCGAGCCCGTCTGAGGATCACCGGCATCCGGTCCGGGCTGCTCTTCGTCCCCTCCCTCTACGGCTACTCGGACACCCCGGCGGGCTCGCGGCCCGACGACAGTACGCCGGGGCGTGCTGCCCACGAGACCACGGTCATCGACTGGGACCCCGTCTCCAAGCAGCCCCTGTCCAAAACGGCCGCGGCGGCCGTGCGCCTGGTGGAGCGGGGTGACGGCGCCGGTGCTCCCGCGCCCACCACGACCGCGTCCGCCCCCGCGGAACCGGCAGGCTTTCCCGCCACCCTCTGACACACCACAGCGCTGATCGCGAGCCATAGCGACCGCTTGGGCGGCACGATCACCCGTTCGGGTCCACGTCCTTGGCCGGCTTCGCAGGGCTCACCCTCGGAGCGCCGTGAGCGCGGAGCGAGGCTGCGATCCGCTGTTGCGGCCGGTTCCGGCGCCAGCAGGGCGCCGACGCGGTGCTGGCAGCCCTTCATGCCACGTGCGGCGGACGCGTAGAGACATCGGGGCCCGTGGGCGCGGAATCGCGAGGGCGCGGGGCGGCCGACCGGAGCGGCGACCCGGATGCGGCACGCGGCGGGACTCCACACACTGGGACGGGCACGCAGCACCCGATTCTGTCAGCACTGGAGGATGGACGTGTCCGATCGACCGGCGGCACTGACCCGGGCCACACGTCGGATCCGGGTTGCCTCGGTGCCAGCGGGGCATGTGTACGTACGGCATTGCTCGATACCGGAGTCGGACAACGTCACGCGTTTGGAAGACCCCCGGCCCAACGGCGCACCGAGCACGTCGCAGCGGTGGTGGCCGCCGGTCATGCTCGACCCCGCCTGGGTGGAAGAGCACTACAGGGACTTCGACGTCTTCCATCTGCATTTCGGCTTCGACGCGCAGAGTCCCGAGCAGCTGACCGCTCTGGTTGAAGCTCTGCGGCGACACGGAAAACCGTTTGTCTACACGGTGCACGACCTGCGCAATCCGCATCAGCCTGATCCTGCGATCCACGACGCGGCCCTGGATGTGATCGTCCCCGCCGCCGACCGGCTCATCACGCTCACTGCGGGGGCCGCCCGTGTCATCGACGACAGGTGGGCTCGCACGGCCACCGTCCTGCCGCATCCTCACGTCGTCGAGCTGCCGCGTCTGGCCCAGGCGCGGCCGCACCGCGACCGCTTCACCATCGGGGTGCACGCCAAGAGCCTACGCCCCAACATGTCCGTGCTTCCTGTCGTACGCGTTCTCGCCGAGACGGCGGATGAGCTGGTGGGCGCGGAGCTCCGGGTGAACATCCACCGTGACGTGGCGGACGCCGCGTCCCCGGCGCACGACCCCCACCTCATGAAGGAACTGCGCGCCCTCGCCGACCGCGGGCGCCTCAGCCTTCACGTACACGACTACTACGACGACGAGCAGCTCTGGGACTACCTCACCTCTCTCGATCTGTCCGTACTGCCTTACCTGTTCGGCACCCACTCGGGGTGGCTGGAGGCGTGCCACGACCTGGGCACCGCGGTGGCCGCGCCGGACTGCGGGTTCTATGCCCAACAGCGGCCGTGTCTGACCTACGGGCACACGCAGAACGGCGGACTGGACGAGGAGTCGCTGCGCAAGGCCGTGCTCACCGCTTTCGAGGAGCGACCTGTGCCCCGCGCGACGGTGCGCCAGCGTGTACGGGAGCGGACCGATGTCGCAGCCGCGCACCACGCCCTTTACGACGACGTGCTGCGGGAGGCGTCGTGCGGGTAGCCCTGATCGCGTCCGCACGCTTTCCCATCAACGAGCCGTTCGCCGGTGGCCTCGAAGCGCACACTTGGGGGCTGGCCCGGACGCTCACCCGCCGCGGCCACGAGGTGGAACTGTTCGCGGCCCCCGGGTCCGATCCGGAACTCGGTGCACGCGAACTGCCGGTGCGCAGAGCCGAGTTGAGCGCCTTCGCGCGAGCGGACAACAGCATGCCGAGCGCCGACTGGATGGAGGAGCATCACGCCTATCTCGGGCTGATGCTGGAGTTGGCGCAGGACGGCGCGGACCGCTTCGACGTCGTGCACAACAACAGCCTGCACTACCTGCCGATCGCGATGGCGTCGGCTCTGGAGGTGCCGGTGATCACGACCCTGCACACCCCGCCCACGCCCTGGTTGGAGTCCGCTATCCGGGCACGGGACGCGTGCCCTGTGGTCTTCACCGCCGTCAGCGAGTTCACCGCGTCCGTCTGGCGCCCCTGCGTGCCCCGGGCCCGTGTGGTGCGCAACGGCATCGACACGGACTTCTGGCGGCCCGGAACGGGAGGCACCGACCTGGTGTGGTCAGGACGGCTTGTCCCGGAGAAGGGACCCCATCTGGCTGTCCGGGCCGCTCGCGCGGCGGGGGTCCCCCTGCGGCTCGCGGGTCCGATCGCCGACGAGGTGTACTTCAGGCAACAGGTCGAGCCGCTGTTGGGGGAGGGCGCCCAATACATGGGCCATCTCGACCGACGCTGTCTCGTGGACTTGCTGGGAAGCGCGGCCGCCGCGCTGGTCACACCCCGTTGGGACGAGCCCTACGGACTGGTGGTCGCCGAGGCGCTGGCCTGTGGCACACCGGTCTGCGGCTTCGACCGCGGTGCGCTTGCCGAGATCCTCACCCCCGACTGCGGGCTGCTCGCTCCCGACGGTGATGTGGAGTCCCTGGCCGACCTCATCCCGCGTGCCATGAAACTGGACCGCCTCGCGGCGCGCCGGCGGGCGGAGGAGTTCTGTTCACTCGACCGTGCCGCCGACGCCTACACCGCCCTGTACGAGGAGGTGACAGGGTGATCGGCTACTACGTCCACCATCAGGGTCGCGGGCATCTGCACCGCGCCCAGTGCATCGCGGCCCGCGTACCGGGCCCGGTCACCCTCATCTCCTCACTGCCTCGGCCCGCCGACTGGCCGGGGCCCTGGCTCGACCTGCCGGCGGACGCGGCCTCCGATCCGCTCGACCCCACGGCCAAGGGACGCCTGCACTGGGTGCCCCTTCATCATCGCGGGCACCGCGAACGCATGGGCGTCCTCGCCGACTGGATCCGGCGCGAGGAACCCGACCTGTTCGTCAGCGACGTGTCGGTGGAGGCCGCCACCCTGGCGCGGCTCATGGGAATCCCCGTGGTCGTCGCGGCCATGCGAGGAGACCGCCAGGACGAGGCCCACCGGCTGGGCTACGACCTGGCGGACGCCCTCCTGGCCCCTTGGCCGGGCTCCTTGCCCGAGCCCGGATGGCCGGCGCACTGGCTGGCCAAAACCCTGCACACAGGAAGCATTTCGCGGTACGACGGCCGGCCCCGTCCCACGTGCCAGCACCCGGGCGATCCCGCCGGCAAGGAGGTGGTGGTGATGCTCGGCGCCGGCGGCAACGACCTCGACGCCGAGCGACTGCGCGAGGCGCAGCGGGCCACCCCCGACTGGTCGTGGACCGTCCTGGGCGGCCCCGACGGTTCCTGGATCGACGAGCCGTGGCCGGTGCTCTGCCGGGCTCGGGTCGTCATCACCCACGCCGGTCAGAACGCCATCGCGGAATGCGCCGCCGCCGGGGTCCCCGCCATCGTCATCCCTCAGGACCGGCCCCACGGCGAGCAGCACGCCACCGCCCGGGCGCTCCGCTCATCGGGACTGGCGACCGTTCGGGACGTCTGGCCGCAACCAGGTGAATGGCGCGGCCTGTTGGAAGAGGCCGCCGGACGGCCTGACCGTTGGGCCCATTGGTCATCCGGCGACGGCGCACTGCGCGCCGCAGGGCTTCTCACCCGCCTGTCCTCCCGCACATCCCGCCTGGACGCATGCGTACCGCGGTAGTCACCATCGCCGCGGGTCGGCATGCCCACCTCCTGCTCCAGCAGGACGGCTTGGCCGCCGGCAGCCGCCGCCCCGACCACTACGTGGTCGTAGCCATGGCCGACCCGGACATCGCCCGCCACACCGCCGGGCGCGATCCCACGGCGGACGTGGCCGGTCTGCCGCTGGTCAACGGGCGGCTCCCGCTGGCTGCCGCCCGCAACGCGGGAGCCGCCCGCGCCCTCGCGGCCGACGCGGAGCTGCTGGTCTTCCTGGACGTGGACTGCGTACCCGGCCCCACGCTCATGCAGCGCTACGCCCAAACCGCAGCCGACGGCGCCCTGTTGTGCGGCACAGTCGCCTACCTCCCACCGCCACCCCCCGACGGCTACAGGCTGCGCGACCTGGAGACCATGGCCGCACCCCACCCCGCCCGGCCGGCTCCGCCCGATGGCCAGATCCTGCGGGACGGTGATCCCCGGCTGTTCTGGTCCCTGTCCTTCGCCCTCACCGCGGCCACCTGGGAGCGAGTCGGCGGGTTCTGCGAGTCCTACACCGGGTACGGCGCCGAGGACACCGACTTCGCCGCCCGCGCCACATCATGCGGCGTCGAACTGTGGTGGGTGGGTGGGGCGCCGGCGTACCACGAGTACCACCCGACGCACAGTCCACCCGTCCAGCATCTCGACGACATCCTCCGCAACGGGGCGTTGTTCAAGGCGCGTTGGGGCAGCTGGCCCATGGGGGGCTGGCTACGCGCTTTCGAAGAGCGGGATCTGGTGACGTACGACGCCGCGACAGATGAGTGGCGCAAGGCCGACGTCAGGGAGCCGGGTCGAAGATGAGGGCGACGCACTCCAAGGGGAGTGTCCCTCCAGGATTCCGTGGCGCTCGGTGCCTTGTTGAAGATGCAGCCGGGGGTATGCGTCTGAGAGAGGCGTCAGTGACGGTGAGGGGATGACGTGATGGCGGATGATCGAAACCTCCTGTACAGCCGCATCAGCAGGGAAGTGAGGGGGCGGGCCGATCGGCTGTGGGAGGTGGCCCTCGAATTGCACGCTGATCCCGAGACGGCGTTCGAGGAACACCGTGCCGCGCGCCTGCTGACAGGGGAATTGGAGGCGGCGAGTTTCCAGGTGGATCGGGGAGCGGCCAGCATGCCGACCGCGTTCACCGCACGCACCGGCGGGGGGCCGGGGCGGTGCGTGGCGCTGCTCCTGGAGTACGACGCCCTGCCGGGACTGGGGCACGCCTGTGGGCACCATCTGATCGCCGCCGCCGGCCTGGGAGCAGCACTCGCTCTGAGCGCGGCCCTCGGCGAGGGGGCCGGTACGGTCCTGGCGGTGGGTACACCTGCGGAGGAGAGCGGAGGCGGCAAAGTCCTGGAGGCCGAGGCGGGCCTGTTCGATGGAGTCGACGCCGCGCTGATGTTTCACCCGGGGACCCGTGACTGGTCCTATGCGCCCCTGACCGCGCACGCGCAGCTGCGTATCGGATTTCACGGGCGGGCCGCCCACCCCACCGGCAATCCCACCGAGGGCATCGACGCCCTCGCCGCGCTCATCCAGTTGTTCAACACCCTCGCCGTGCTGGAGCGACGGCTGCCGTCCGGCTCCCACGCCCAGGGCATCGTGACCGAGGGCGGGCGGGCCACGAACATCGTCCCGGAGTACGCCGAGGGCCTGTTCGGCCTGCGCGGCGTCACGACCGATGCACGCGAAGAACTCGCAGCGCTGCTGGAGCAGGCCGCGCAGGGGGTGGCTGCGGCGACGGGCACGACCGTACGCATCGAGCGTGCCGGCGTCGACTACGACCATTTCCGTAGCAACGATGTCCTGGCACGGCGCTTCACCCACCACATCGGGCGGTGCGGGATCGCCCTGCGCGAGCCGGAAGCGGGCGTCTACCTCGGCTCGTCCGACATCGGCAACGTCAGCACCCGAGTACCGGCGATCCATCCTTTTGTCGCCGTTACCGGGCCCGACGCCTCTGATCACACGCCGGAGTTCGCCGCATCCGCCGCGACCCCCCGGGCCCGTGACGTCATGCTTGCAGCAGCGACCGCTCTTGCCTGCACGGCCGCGGACGTCCTGACGGCGGATGGAGTGGCAGAACAGGCGTGGAGCTTCCACCGAACGCAGGCCGCGGCGGACATGTAGCGCGGGACGTCGGCTCCCCGTCCCGAGACCTTGAACGTCCGACCTTGAACGTCCGACCTTGAACGTCCGCGGGAGACGTCCGCTCGTCCCCCGGTGTGTCGCGTCCCGATAAGGCGGCGGACGGCTGTCACCCGCGAGCGCCATGCGTCACTTGGTTCGGTTTCGGCCCGAAGGCCGCAGGGCAGTCGGCACACATGGACCACTCGAAAGCGCCCGTCCTGGAAGCACTGGCCGCTTATCACGAGAACGGTCAGACGCCCTTCACTCCGCCGGGCCACAAGCAGGCCCGAGGCGCGGACCCGAGGGTCCGTGCCGTCCTGGGTGAAGCCGTCTTCCATTCGGACGTGCTGGCGACTTCCGGACTCGATGACCGCCGCTCCTCCGGTGGCGTGCTGGACGAAGCGCAAGCACTCATGGCGGACGCGGTGGGTGCCAGGCACACGTTCTTCTCCACCTGCGGCAGTTCCCTGTCGGTGAAGGCGGCGATGCTGTCGGTCGCCGGCCCCCACGAGAAGCTTCTCGTGGGCAGGGACGCGCACAAGTCGGTGGTGTCCGGGCTGATCCTGTCCGGAATCGAGCCAGTGTGGGTGGAGCCGCAGTGGGACGCGGAGCGGCACCTGGCGCACCCGCCGTCGGCGGAGGCGTTCGCCACGGCTTTCGTGGAGCACCCCGATGCCCGTGGCGCTCTGGTGACGAGCCCGACCCCGTACGGTACGTGCGGGGACCTGGCCGCGATCGCCGAGGTGTGCCACGCGAGGAACAAGCCAGTGATCGTGGACGAGGCGTGGGGAGCCCATCTGCCCTTCCACGACGGGCTTCCCACCTGGGCCATGGACGCGGGGGTGGACGTCTGCGTGACATCGGTGCACAAAATGGGCTCCGGCCTCGAGCAGGGCTCGGTGTTCCACCTCCAGGGCGACCTGGTCAAACCAGAAGTACTGAAGGGTCGCGAAGACCTCCTCGGCACCACCAGCCCTTCCGTGCTCCTCTACGCCGCGCTGGACGGCTGGCGCCGGCAGATGGTCGAGCACGGCAAGACGCTCTATGACGACGCGCTGGCCCTTGCTGCGGACGTTCGTACGCAGATCGCCGCGATCGACGGCATGCACGTGCACGGCAGGGACGACTTCTGCGGTCCTGGCCGGGCCGCGGACATGGACCCGCTGCAGATCATCATCGACATCACCGCTCTGGAGACCACGGGATACCGAGCAGGCGACTGGATCCGCGAGCACCACCAGGTCAACCTGCACCTGTGCGACCACCGCCGGATCAGTGCCCAGCTCACCCATGCCGACGACGAGAGCACCACAGCCATTCTCCTGGCGTCTCTGCGCGACGTCTCCGCCCATGCCGGGGAGCTGCGCCCGGCTGCCCGGGTGGACGTCCCGCCGCCGAGCAGGCTACGCCTGGAGCAGGCCATGCTGCCGCGCGACGCGTTCTTCGGCCGCACCGAACAGATCCCCGCCGAGCGGGCCCCCGGCCGGCTCAGCGCCGAAATGCTGACCCCGTACCCGCCCGGCATCCCCGCGGTCCTGCCCGGCGAGCGCCTCACCGCGGACGTCGTGCAGTATCTGCGCACGGGCGTTGAGGCAGGCATGGTCGTGCCGGACGCCGTCGACACCGAGGTCAAAACCGTCCGCGTCGTCGCAGAAAACTGACGGTCGTTGCCCGCACCCGCCGTACTGGCTGTGTCCCCGGTGTCTTCGGGTGTGTACGTGACGGCGCCCGCCACGGGCGCGCCGTCGGCCAACGCGATCCGGTACGTCCCACCAGAACAGCCCGGCCCATACAGGCCGCCCGGGCCCATGCGAGCAAGCCCGGGCCCAGAGTGTGCCCAGGTGTACCTGTTCGCCCTCGACCGGTGCCTGTGCGTTCTCGGCTTCGCGCAACAGTACGAGCAGCCCCGCCCGACCGGAAGCCGACGTCACAGTGCGAGACGTCTGGGACTACCTCGCCCACGACGAATGGCAGATCGCCCTGAGCCTGCTGCGGGAGTTCGGGGACGGGCATCCACTGCCCTTGTCGTTCTGGGAGCAGCTGGCCAAGGCGGTTGAGCAACTCCGACTTGAGCGGAGCGCAGCTTGGTGCCACTGGCGGTGTGCTGAGATTCGAGACGGGGTGGTCCGGGCGGATCTGACACTTCGTCCGGCCGCAGAAGCGCGAGGCAGGACACCGATCGCCGGCCACGGTGTTTTGCGGCCCATGTGGGACATCGGGAACCTCTCGCCTGCTGGAAGTGCTTCGGTGAGCATTGCCGGGCTACGGGGCGAGGGCATGCCCGTTCTGGAGCCCGGCGGCCGGGCCACTGTTCGCCTGGTGCGTCTTGTGACCTGCCTTCGGCGGCACCGCTGAGGCACTGCGGAGGTGGGTGGGCAAGTGGCTTTGCGTCACCTCCCGGAGACTGTGGGTATGGACCAAGCCCCCCAGTCGGCGACGCGCGGCGCGCTCGGCAACCGTGCGGAGCACATGCCAGAGGCCAGTTTCAGCCTCCGAGGGGAGAGGGCGACATCCTGCGGCGGCCGCTGTCCCGGCGGTGGGCCGGTGTGCGGGACGACGTGGGGAACATTTGTTCCTGGCTTGTTTGGCACTTCGCCTTACCAAAAGATGTCAAAAATCGGCGATGGCTGGATCTGGAAGGTACTCTTCCGGCGTCGTGAACCCCGGTGTTAGAGTCGCAGCTTCATGAAAAATTCGTGACCCTGCCCGAATTCGCCCCTGCCGGGGCTGCCTTCGATTTCCCAGCGGGTTGTCGAGCGCTGCCCGCATCCCATTAATTTCGCTTCTCAATTTTTGAAAACCGGGCCATTCATTGTGGTGTGTGCCCTGTCGCAAGGGTGTTGTAGATTTACTTCGGCGGGCCCGCGAAAGTCGTGATGGCGACAGGACTCGGCGCTGATTTCGTGCTGATTCGTGCGGCTCCGGTAAAGATGTTCAATGCGCAACAGGAGTGAGTATGACTCTGGGGTACTTATTCGGTGGTGGTGTGGGATCCGAGCCACATGGGATCGACCTGTACGAGTCATCAGCCCTGATGCGGAAGATATACGAGGAGATATCCGAGTGGACCGGTCTGGCGGCCGAACAGATCTTGCGTGGCGAACTGCCCGAGGGCCGGGAGCGCCGGCAGAGTGCGGGCACGATCCGCGAAGCGGCGCTCGCCGTCGCCGTGCACGACCTGCTCGCGGAAGCGGGCCTGCGACCGGACGTGGTCGGCGGCCTGAGTCTGGGAGCCATGACGGCCAGCTGTCTGGCCGGGGGCCTGGATCGCCGCTCCCTGTTCACCATGCTGGCCAGGACGGCGAACGCCCCAGGTCCACGGCCTGAAGACCCCGAAGAGGGCATGGCCCTCGCCTTCGTACCGACGGAGGGCACCCCGCCCGCGCCACCCTGGCACGGGCACGCGTACATCTACGTGGCCGGCGACTTCGGCCCCGTCGCCGACGCCTCCCAGCGCATCCTGATGCTCGCGGGACACCGCGCGGCCATCGAGCGACTGGCCGCCGAAACCCCGCCCGGCGCGATCGTGCCGCTGCCCGACCGCACCCTCGGCGTCCACTCCCCGCTCCGCCGCCCTTTCCGCGACTTCATCGCGCCGCACCTGGCGGAGATGCCGTTCACCGCCCCCGGCATTCCCTTGCTCTCCTGTCTCGAACGCCGGGAGCTGAGCACGGCGGACGACGTGCGCGAAATGTTCGAACGGAACCCCACGGACCCGATCAGCCTCGTCCATGTCTACGAGGGAATGCGGGACCGCGGCGTACGCCTCGGCATCGTGGTGGGACCCTCCATTCCCGAAGGAATTCTCGCCTTCCCGTTCCCGGTCGTTCACGTGGAATTAACTGAGCACATTCAGCTCGCCGTCAGTCAGGCCTACGACCTGGGGATCGAATTCTCCACCGTCGGCTCCGGCGCGGGGGAACGCTGATATGTGGGGCGGCGCAGGCGGTATATCAGCAGGCGCGTGGGAACAATCGTGCGAGGGTGATCCTGAGGTAATCCTCAAGCAGTGGCTCGACGTCGACATGGACGACTGGACCCGCAGAGTCGTACAGCGGACCTTCCACCCCCAAGACGGCAGCCCCTACTGGCTGCGGCGCCGCGAGCGGCTCGACTTCGACCCGCTCGACATCACCCGCTACGAAGACCTCACGGCCTTCGGCCCCTTCCCCCTCGGGGAACTGCGCACTCTGGACCCCGCGGACCTCGTACCGCGATCCGTGCCCCGGCCGCTCGCCGGACGCGTCTGGGACACCGGCGGCACCACCGGCACACCCTGCCGCGTCTTCTACACCCCCGCCATGCTCGCCCACCGCGCGCTCTGGCGCCGCTGGTCCTTCGTGCGCGAAGGCTTCGAACCCGGCCGCGCCTGGCTCCAGGCGACACCCACCGGGCCACACCTCATCGGGCACGGCGTCTGGGAAGTCGCCGACCTGTACGCGGGCCGGGTGTCCGCCATCGACATGGACCCCCGCTGGGTGAAACGCCTCATCCGCGAAGGCCGCCCTGCCGAAGTCCAGCGCTACACCGACCACCTCGTCGACCAGGTCGTGAACGCCCTGGACCCAGGCGTCATCGACTACGTCAACACCACCCCCGCGCTCTTCGCGGCCCTGCGCCGGCGCGCCCCCGAGCACGTCGCCGCCCTCGCCGGAGTGCGCCTGAGTGGCACCCAGATCAATGCCGCCAAGTACCACGACGTCCGCGCCGCCCTCGACGGCGGGATCTGCGGCATCAGCTACGGCAACACCTTCGGCAACGCCGTCTGCCTCGGCGTACCCGAAGGAGGCGACACCATCCCATACATGCCGAACTACCCGCACGTGACGATGGCTGTCGTACGCAAGGACGACTGGCGCGCCGTCGTCGCCCCCGGCACGGGCGGACAGGTCCGCCTGACCGTCCTCCACGACGACCTCTTCCTGCCGAACGTCCTGGAACGCGACCAGGCCGTACGGCACCTCGACAGCAACTGGCCCTGCGACGGCGTCGCCGACGTCCGTCCCCTCCAGGTGACCAACTCCGCCCCCGAGGGCCTCTACTGACGCGGCGCCCTCACCGACCCCCACCCCACCCCCACACCTTCACCTGTACGCGCTGAGGCGCCCGCACCCGAGCCGTGCGGCAACGCCGCGCCCGGTGATCCCGCGCCTCCGTGAGCCTGCGTACGGCCGTGCCCCGGCACGGCCCGTGCCGCCGCCCCCGTCCCGTACGTCTTGAGGAGCCATGGCGTGAACGTGCCCCAGTCCCCCGCCGGGACCCCCCTCCTGTGGGCCTTGTCCGCCGAACGGCGGGGCGCCCTGACGGCACAGGCCCGACGGCTGCGCGACCACCTGCGCGCCCTGCCGCAGTGGAGCCCGGCGGACGTCGGGCTCGCCCTCGCCCGCACCACCGCCACCGCCACCGGACGGCGCGCCGCCCTGGTGGCGCGCGACCGCGAGGCGTTCCTGGAGCGACTCGACGCCCTCGCCGACGGGCGCGGCGCCCCCGGCCTCACCGAAGGCCCCGGTGGCCCCGGCGGCGGCATCGCCTTCGTCTTCCCGGGCCAAGGCTCCCAATGGCCCGGCATGGCCGCCCGGCTCCTCGACACCACGCCGCGGTTCAAGCAGCGCGTGGACGCCTGCGCCCAAGCCCTTGAGCCCTACGTCGACTGGTCCCTCATGGACGTGCTGCGCGCCACCGAGGGCACACCCGGCCCGGGGCGGCCCGACGTCGTCCAGCCCGCCCTGTTCGCCGTCGGCGTCGGCCTGGCCGGCCTCTGGCGCGACCACGGCGTCGAGCCGGCCGCCGTGCTCGGCCACAGCTGCGGCGAGATCTCCGCCGCCGCCGTCGGCGGCGCCCTCTCCCTGGACGACAGCGCCCGCGTCGTCGCCCTGTGGAGCCAGGCCCAGGCGACCCTGACCGGGCGCGGCGAAATGGTCTCCGTGATGGCGACCGTCGGCGAGGTGGAGGCCCAACTGGACGGAATGGAAGGCCAGGTGGGCATCGCCGCCGTGAACGGGCCCCGCTCCGTGATCGTGTCCGGCGACGCCGACGCCACCACGGAGCTGACCGCCCGGCTCACCGCCGCGGGCCTGCACGCACGCCGCATCGACGTCGGGCTCGCCGCCCACTCCCCGCACATCGACGCCATCGTGCCCCGCCTCCACGCCGACCTGGCAGCCGTCCGGCCGCTCCCCGCCCACCTGCCGTACTACTCGGGCCTCACCGGCGACCTGCTCCCCGAACCGGTCCTCGACGCCGCCTACTGGGCCCGCAACCTGCGCCGCACCGTCCGCTTCGACCAGGCCGCCGCTGCCCTGCTGCGCGACGGCCACCACACCCTCCTGGAGATCAGCCCGCACCCGGTCCTCACCACCGCCCTCCAGGCGATCGCCACCGAGCGCGGCATCACCGCCCACGTCGGCGCGACACTGCGCCGCGACCACGGTGACCGCACCCAATTCCTCGCTGCTCTCGGCGAGTTGTACGTCCACGGCGGCGCCGCACCGGATCACGAGGCCGTCTACGAAGGGCTCGACGCCCGGCCCGCCGACCTGCCCCCGCAGCTGTGGGAAGCCGACGACGACACCGACGCCGAAACGCCCGCAGCGGCCCTCCACGACGAGCTGGCCCCCCTCACCGCACGGGCACAGCGCGAGCGGCTGCTGCACCTGGTGGGCCAGGAAGTCGCCGCCGTGCTCGGCGAGCCGGGCCCCGTCGACCCCGACGCCACCTTCACCGGGCTCGGACTCGACTCCGTCACCGCCGTGGAGATCCGCAACCGCGTCGCCGCCACCACGGGCGCCGCGTCGCTGCCCGTGACGGCCGTCTTCGACCACCCGACGCCGAGGGCCCTCACCGAGGCACTCAGGGACGAACTCCTGGGCGGCAAGGGGCAGCAGGAGCACACCGAGGCGCCCGCGACGGCCTCGTACGAGGACCCCGTGGCGATCGTCGCCATGGGCTGCCGCTTCCCCGGCGGCGCCGACACCCCCGAACGCCTGTGGCGACTCCTCGCCGACGGCGCCGACGCTGTGACGGCCTTCCCTGGAAACCGCGGCTGGAGCACCGCGGGCGCCTGCGCACCCGAGGACACCGGACCCGGCCGCCACTATCAGCGCGAGGCGGGCCTCCTCCACGAAGCCGACCGCTTCGACGCCGAGTTCTTCGGGATCTCACCCCGCGAGGCCCTCGTCATGGACCCGCAGCAGCGCCTCCTTCTGGAAACCTCCTGGGAGACCCTGGAGCGCGCGGGGCTCGACCCCCACACGCTGCGCGGCAGCCGTACCGGCGTCTACATCGGCGCGATGACCATGGACTACGGCCCCCGCCTGCACGAGGCCACGGACGGCAACGGCCACCTCCTCACCGGCAACACCGGCAGCGTCGCCTCCGGTCGCGTCGCCTACGCCCTGGGCCTCGAAGGCGCCGCCGTCACCGTCGACACGGCGTGCTCGTCCTCCCTGGTGGCCCTGCACCTCGCCGTGCAGGCGCTGCGCCGCGGTGAGTGCGCGCTCGCCCTCGCGGGCGGGGCGACGGTGATGCCGACGCCCGGCATGTTCGTGGAGTTCAGCAGTCAGGGCGGCCTGGCCCCCGACGGCCGCTGCAAGGCGTTCTCCGCACAGGCCGACGGCTTCGGCCTGGCCGAGGGCGTCGGTGTTCTGCTCCTGGAGCGTCTGGCGGACGCCCGTCGCAACGGTCATCCGGTGCTCGCGGTGGTGCGGGGCAGCGCGGTGAACCAGGACGGTGCTTCCAACGGCCTGACGGCGCCGAACGGGCCGAGTCAGCAGCGGGTGATCCGTGCCGCCCTGGCGGACGCGGGCCTGTCGGCGAAGGACGTGGACGCCGTGGAGGCGCACGGCACGGGCACCCGCCTGGGCGATCCGATCGAGGCACAGGCCCTGCTGGCCACCTACGGCCAACAGCGCTTGCAGGGGCGGCCGTTGTGGCTGGGCTCCCTCAAGTCCAACATCGGCCACACCCAGGCCGCCGCAGGCGTCGGCGGCGTCATGAAGATGGTCCTGGCGATGCGGCACGGACTGCTGCCCCGCTCCCTGCACATCACCGAACCGACGCCGTACGTGGACTGGAGCGCGGGTGACATCCACCTGCTCGCCGAACCGACGCCCTGGCCGGAGAACGACCGGCCGCGACGGGCCGGAGTCTCCGGCTTCGGGATCAGCGGGACGAACGCGCACGTGATCGTGGAGGAGGTCCCGGAGGAGGTTGTTCCGGGGGTTTCCGAGGTGCGTGCGCCGGTGCCGTGGGTGTTGTCGGCGCGGTCGCCGCAGGCGTTGCGGGTACAGGCGGAGCGGCTGCTTGAGATGTGCGGCGCGGACGGCGTCCGGGTCGATGACGTCGCCCTGTCGTTGGTGACGGCGCGTTCGCAGTTCGAGACGCGTGCCGTCGTGGTGGGGGAGAGGGAGCAACTGCTGGCGGGTGTGGGGGCGTTGGCGGTGGGTGAGCCCTCGGCGTTCGTGGTGGAGGGGCGGGCGTCGGTGTCCGGGGGGACGGTGTTCGTGTTCCCGGGGCAGGGGGCGCAGTGGGTGGGGATGGCCTGTGAGCTGCTCGCGGAGTCCGCGGACTTCGCGGGGTTCATGGGCGAGTGCGAGGCGGCTCTGACGCCGTATGTGGAGTGGTCGTTGCTGGAGGTGATCCGAGAGGCTCCTGGGGCGCCGTCACTGGACCGGGTGGATGTGGTGCAGCCGGTGTTGTTCGCGGTGATGGTGTCTCTTGCGCGGTTGTGGCGGGTGTTCGGTGTGGTGCCGGATGCGGTGGTGGGGCATTCGCAGGGGGAGATCGCGGCGGCGGTGGTGTCCGGTGGTCTGTCGCTGGCTGATGGGGCGAGGGTGGTGGCGCTGCGCAGCCGGGCGATCGTGGGGCTGGCCGGGCAGGGCGGGATGGTGTCGCTTGCCCTGTCGCCGGCCGTGGTGGGGCAGTGGCTTGCCGCGTGGGGTGGGCGGTTGTCGGTGGCGGCTGTCAACGGGCCCACGGCGGTGGTGGTCTCCGGAGATCCCGATGCCTTGGACGAGCTGCTGGAGCGTTGTGAGAGGGAGGGCGTACGGGCGCGTCGGATCGATGTGGATTACGCCTCGCACTCGGTCCATGTGGAGCGCATCGAGGCCGAGCTGCTGGAGGTGTTGGACGGGGTCGAGCCGGTGGCCGGTGACATCCCTGTGTTCTCCACGGTGACCGGGGATTGGCTGGACACCTCGGTGATGGACGCGCGGTATTGGTACAGCAATCTGCGCAGCACGGTTGCCTTCGAGCCCGCCATCCGTGCGCTCGCCAGCGAGGGTTTCGGGGCGTATGTGGAGGTCAGTCCGCATCCGGTGCTGACGGCTGCGGTGGAGGGCACGCTGGATGCGGCCCAGGTCAGTGCCCCGGTCTTCGGTACGTTGCGCCGTGACGAGGGTGGTCTGGAACGCATGCTCCTCGCGCTCGGCCAAGCCCATGTCCATGGGCTCCTTGTGGACTGGAAGCCGCTCTTCGAAGGCACCGGGGCCAGGCGTGTCGAACTGCCCACCTACCCCTTCCAACGTGAGCGCTTCTGGCTGGAGGCCCGGGAGAGCGCCGGGGCCGCGCCCGGCGCGGAGGCGGACGGGCTGTGGGAGGCCCTCGTACGGGAGGAACCCACCCGCCTCGCCGAGACGTTGAAGGTGACCCCGCAGGCCCTGGACGAGGTGCTGCCCGCGCTGACGGCGTGGCGTGCCGAACGGGCGCGGGAGGGGCACGTCGACTCCTGGCGCTACCGCGTGGGGTGGCAGCCGCTCGATGTGCCGCCCGGCCCGCTGCCCGAGGGGAGCTGGCTCGCCGTGTGCCCCGAAGGAGGCGCCGCCGACGACGTCGTGGGCGGGCTCCGGACGATCGGGCTCGACCTCGCCGTGGTCACCGCCGGAGGGCCCGGGCAGAGCCGCGCCGCGCTGGCCGATGCGCTCACGGCCGCCGTGGCGGAGCGGCCCGTCGCCGGAGTCCTGTCCCTGCTCGCGGACGAGCCCCGCCCGCACCCCGACCACGACGAGCTGCCCGGCGGGCTCGCGCTCACCCTCACGCTCGTGCAGGCACTCGGGGACGCGGCGATCGACGCGCCGCTGTGGTGCCTGACCCGTGGCGCCGCCGTGGTCGGCGCGGGGGAGCGGCCGGGGGCACCCGTGCACGCGGCCGTCACCGGTCTCGGCCGGTGCGCCGCCCTCGAACACCCCGACCGCTGGGGCGGCCTCGCCGACCTGCCCGCCGAGCCGGACGAGCGGACCCTGCGGCGGCTGTGCGCCGTCCTGGCATCCACGACCGACGAGGACCAGGTCGCGGTCCGCCCGACCGGCGCGCACGGCAGGCGACTGCTGCCCGCGCCCGTCGCGGGTGGCGGCACCCTCGCCGCGGAGGAGAGCTTCGGGAGCGGCACCGTACTGATCACAGGAGGCACCGGAGGCGTCGGCGCCCACGTGGCGCGATGGCTGGCCGCGCACGGCGCCCGGCACCTGCTGCTCCTCAGCCGACGCGGGCCCCAGGCACCCGGGGCCGCCGAACTGCGGACGGAACTGGCCGAGTCAGGCACCGCCGTGACCCTCGCGGCCTGCGACGCGGCGGACCCGGACCAGGTGGCGGCGGTACTCGCGGCACTGCCAAAGGACCGTCCCCTGACCGCGGTCGTGCACGCGGCGGGCGTCCTCGACGACGGCATGCTCGACGCCCTCACACCGGCGCGGCTCGCCGTGTCGCTGCGCGCCAAGACCACCGCCGCCCGCGTCCTGCACGAGGCCACCGTGGGCCTGGACCTGTCGGCCTTCGTCGTCTTCAGCTCCGTCATGGGCGTCGTCGGGAACGCCGGACAGGCCAACTACGCGGCGGCGAACGCGGCCCTCGAGTCCCTCGTCGCCGCCCGCCGCGCCGCGGGCCTGCCCGGCACGGCCCTCGCCTGGGGCGCCTGGGCCGCGGGCGAGGGCATGCTCGACGACGGCGTCGCCGGGCGGCTGCGCGACCGCGGCCTGACCTCCATGGACCCCGCGGCGGCCGTGACGGCCGTCGGCCGCGCCCTCGCCCAGGACGACGGCCACGTGGTCGTCGCCGACGCGGACTGGCGGCGCTTCGCCGCCGCCGGCGGACCACGCGCCGGAGCGCTGCTCGACGCGTTCACCGGCCGGGACGGCGACGGCGGCGAGCGCGGGCCCGGCACCTCCGAGGGGACGCTGCGCGACCAGCTCGCCGCCGTGCCCGCCGCCGAGCGCGAACGATTCGTCACCGATCTCGTCCGTACGCACGCCTCCGCGGTCCTGCGGCACACCACGCCCGACGCCGTGCGGCCCGAACGGGCCTTCAACGACATGGGGTTCGACTCCCTCACCGCCGTCGAACTGCGCAACCGCCTGGCGGCCGCCACCGGCGTACGACTGCCCGCCACCGTGCTCTTCGACCGGCCCACACCGGCCGCCCTCGCCGCCCACCTCCTGGGCGAACTCGGCGAAGCGGGCGCGGCACACGAACGCCCCCGGCCCAGCGACGACGCCCGCGAGCCGGGGCGGACGCCATCCGCGTACGACGACGGAGAGCCCATCGCCGTCATCGGCATGGGCTGCCGGTTCCCCGGCGGCGTCACGGACCCCGCCGAGTTGTGGCGGCTGCTCGCCGACGGTCGGGACGCGGTCACGGACTGGCCCGCGGACCGGGGCTGGGACGCGGCCGGGCTCTACGACCCGGACCCGGACCGGGCGGGCACCACCTACTGCACCCAGGGCGCCTTCGTCGCGGACGCCACCGGGTTCGACGCCGAGTTCTTCGGGATCTCACCGCGCGAGGCCCTCGCCATGGACCCGCAGCAGCGCCTCCTCCTGGAGACCTCCTGGGAGGCCGTGGAACGCGCGGGACAGGACCCGGCCGCGCTGCGCGGCCGCCGCGTCGGCGTGTTCATCGGCACCAACGGCCAGGACTACATGGGCCTCGCCGGAGCCGACCCCGAGGTCTCCGAAGGCCACCTGCTCACCGGCAACACGGCCAGCGTGATGTCCGGTCGCATCGCCTACGTCCTCGGCCTCGAAGGCCCCGCCCTCACCGTCGACACGGCGTGCTCCTCCTCCCTGGTCGCCGTGCACCTCGCCGCGCAGGCCCTGCGGCGCGGCGACTGCGACCAGGCCTTCGCGGGCGGTGCCACGGTGATGAGCACGCCCCGCCTCTTCGTCGAGTTCAGCCGCCAGCGCGGCCTCGCCCGCGACGGCCGCTGCAAGGCCTTCGGGGCGGGAGCTGACGGCACGTCCTGGGGCGAGGGAGCCGGAGTGCTGCTCCTGGAGCGCCTCTCCGACGCCCGCCGAGACGGCCACCCCGTGCTCGCCGTGATCCGCGGCTCCGCCGTCAACCAGGACGGCGCGAGCAACGGCCTCACCGCCCCCAACGGACCCGCACAGCAGGACGTCATCCGCGCCGCGCTCGCCAACGCCGGGCTCAGGGCCGACCAGGTGGACGCCGTCGAGGCGCACGGCACCGGCACCGCACTCGGCGACCCGATCGAGGCCCAGGCGCTCCAGGCCGTCCACGCGGGACGCCCCGACGGGCGGCCGCTGTGGCTCGGCTCGGTCAAGTCCAACATCGGGCACACCCAGGCCGCCGCGGGAGTGGCCGGACTGATGAAGATGGTGCTCGCCCTGGCGGCCGGGGAACTGCCCGGCACGCTCCACGCCGACGAGCCCAACCCGCACATCGACTGGTCCACGGGCGACGTACGGCTCCTGACCGGGCGCACCCCGTGGCCGGAGACGGGCGAGCCGCGCCGGGCCGGAGTCTCCTCGTTCGGCATCAGCGGCACCAACGCCCATGTGATCGTGGAACAGGCACCGCCCGCCGAGGTCCCGGAAAGCCGCGCTCCCGGCACCCCCGAGACCTCCGGAACCGGTGTCGACGTGCCGCTGCTGCTGTCCGCCCGGACCCCGGACGCCCTGCGCGCCCAGGCCGCCCGGACGCGCGCCTACCTCGTCGGCGCGGACAGCGATCCCGACGGGCCCGCCACCGGCAATCTCGCCGACGCCGCCCACGCCCTCGCCACCCGGCGGGCCGCGCTCGACCACCGCGCCGCCGTCCTCGGCCGCGACCCCGACACGGTCCTCGCCGCCCTCGCCGCACTCGCCGACGGGGCCTCCTCCGGGCGGCTCGTCACCGGCCGCACGGGCGCGGCAGGCCGCACGGCCTTCCTCTTCCCTGGCCAGGGCAGCCAGCGGGCGGGCACGGGCGCCCGGCTCTACGGCAGCGAACCGGTCTTCGCCGACGCGCTCGACGCCGTCCTCACCCACCTGGACCCACACCTCTCCCCGCGCCCCTCCGGCACGGAACTGCCGCTGCGCGACGTCATGTTCGCCGCGCCCGGCACCGAGGCGGCGGCGCTCCTGGACCGCACCGGCCGCACCCAGCCCGCGCTGTTCGCCCTCCAGGTCGCGCTGTTCCGGCTCGTGGAGCACTGGGGCGTACGGCCCGACCTGCTGCTCGGCCACTCCATCGGCGAACTCGCCGCCGCACATGTGGCCGGGGTCCTCGACCTGCCGGACGCCTGCGCCCTGGTCGCCGCGCGCGGCCGGCTCATGGACGCGCTGCCCGGCGGCGGCGCCATGGCGGCCGTGGAGGCCGACGAGGCGGAAGTGCGCGAGCTGCTCGCCGAGGCCGCCGAGCCCGGCGTCAGCGTCGCCGCCGTCAACGGGCCGCGCGCCACCGTCCTGTCCGGCGACCGCGCCCCCGTCCTGCGCCTGGCCGAGGCCTTCCGGGCGCGCGGCCGCCGCACCAAGGAACTCGCCGTCAGCCACGCCTTCCACTCCGCGCGCATGGACGGCATGCTCGACGCGTTCCGGGCCGTGGCCGAGCAGATGACCTACGCCCCGCCGCGCATCCCGGTCATCTCGAACCTCACCGGCGCGCGCGCCACCGCCGACGAACTGTGCGACCCGGAGTACTGGGTGCGGCACGCGCGCGGCACCGTCCGCTTCCTCGACGGCGCCCGCACCCTGCTCGCCGAGCCCACCACCAACTGCCTCGAACTCGGCACCGGCGGTGTCCTGTCCGGCCTCGTCGAGCAGTGCCGGAGCGACGGCGACGACTGCCGCGCGGTGCCGCTGCTGCGCGCCGGGCGGCCCGAGGCCGAGTCGCTCACCGGCGCCCTCGCCGCCCTGCACGTCCGCGGCGTGCCCGTCGACTGGTCCGTGGGCTGCCCCGGCCGTACGCCCCCACTGGACCTGCCCACCTACCCGTTCCAGCACCGCAGGTACTGGCCCACGGCACGCCCGGCCCACCCGGCCGCCCCCGCGGACACCTGGACGTACCGCGTCGCCTGGCGTGCCCTGCCCGGACCGGCCGTCGCACCCGCCCTCTCCGGCACCTGGCTGCTCGTGGTGCCCGAGGCCGCCGTCGACGCCCCGTTCCCCGACGACTGCCGGGGAGCCCTCGCCCTGCACGGCGCCGACGTGTCCGTCCTCACCGTCCCGGAGGGCACGGACCGGGCCGGGCTCACCGCGCTCGTACCGCCCGGAGTGAGCGGCGTACTGTCCCTGCTCGCCACCGGCCCCGACGCCGGGACCGAGGCCACCCTGCTGCTCGTCCAGGCCCTCGGCGACGCAGGCACCGGCGCGCCGCTGTGGTGCGTCACCACCGGCGCCGTCGCCGTGGACGGCCGGGGCCCGGACCACCCCGAGCAGGCCCAGGTGTGGGGGCTCGGCCGCGTCGCCGCGCTCGAACACCCCGGCCGCTGGGGCGGGTTGGTGGACCTGCCCGAGAAGCCCGACGCCACTGCCCTGCGCCACCTGTGCGCGCTGCTGTCCGGATCCGTCCGCGCCGACGGCGGCTGTGCCGAGGACCAGGTGGCCATCCGCGCGGACGGCCTCCACGGACGCCGCCTCGTCCGCGACACGGGCGCCGCGGCCCACCACGGATCCCGTACGACCCACAAGGGCGAGCCCGGCTGGGCCGCTCGCGGCACCGTCCTCGTCACCGGAGGCACCGGCGGCCTCGGCGCCCACGTGGCCCGCAGGCTCGCCCGCGAAGGCGCCGAACACCTCGTCCTGACCGGCCGCCGCGGCCCGGACGCCCCCGGGGCAGCCGAACTGGCCGGGGACATCGAGGTGTTGGGCGCCCGCGTCACCGTGGCGGCCTGCGACATCGCCGACCGCGACGCGCTCGCGGAGCTGCTCGCACGCATCGCTGCCGACGGCGACACCGTACGGGCCGTCTTCCACGCCGCAGGAGTCACCTCCGACACCCGGATCGCGGAGTGCACCCCGACGCTGCTCGCCGAGGAGACCGCGGCCAAGGTGCGCGGCGCCACCCACCTGGACGACCTGCTCGGCGAAGAGCTGGACGCCTTCGTGCTGTTCTCCTCGGTCTCCGCCACCTGGGGCAGCGCGGGGCAGGCCACCTACGCCGCCGCCAACGCCCACCTGGACGCCCTCGCCGAGCGGCGGCGCGCGCAGGGCCGCGCCGCGACCTGCGTGGCCTGGGGGCCCTGGGCCGGGGCGGGCATGGCGCACGGCGCGACCGGCGCGGGCCTGCGCCGCCTCGGCCTCGTCCCGATGGCACCCGAAGCGGCCCTCGGCGCACTGTGGCGCGCCCTGGAGGCCGACGACAGCGGCACCGTCGTCGCCGACATGGACTGGCCGCGCTTCGCCTCGGCCTTCCGCTCGGGCCGGGACAGCGCGCTGCTCGCCGAACTCCCCGAGGCCGCCGCGGAGCCGGGCCCGGCCGCGGACGACACGGTGACCGACACCGCCGCCCGCTGGCGCGACCGGCTCACCGCGCTGCCCCGCGCGGAGCGGCGGCGGGCGCTCACCGACCTCGTGCGCGCCGAGGCGGCCGCCGTGCTCGGCCACGACGCCGCGACCGCCGTCGAGGCCGCCCGGCCCTTCCACGACATCGGCTTCGACTCGCTCACCGCCGTCGAGCTGCGCAACCGGCTCGCCGCCACCACCGGTCTGACCCTGCCCGCGAGCACCGTCTTCGACCACCCCACGGCCACCGCGCTCGGCGACCACCTGTACGCCGAACTGACCGGCACCACGCCCGAGCGACCCGCAGAGCCCACGCGACCCGCCGCCCCCGACGAGCCCCTGGCGATCGTCGGCATGGCGTGCCGCTTCCCGGGCGGCGTGCGCGGCCCCGAGGACCTGTGGGACCTCGTCGCGGGCGAGCGGGACGCCATCGGCCCCCTGCCCACCGACCGGGGCTGGCCGCTCGACGACCTCTACGACCCCGACCCCGAGCACGAGGGCACCTTCTACACGAGCGGCGGCGGATTCCTCGAAGACGCCGGGGACTTCGACGCCCCCTTCTTCGGCGTCTCACCGCGCGAGGCCCTCGCCATGGACCCCCAGCAGCGCCTCCTCCTGGAGACCTCCTGGGAGGCCCTGGAACGCGCGGGCATCGACCCGGCGTCGGTGCGCGGCAGCCAGGGCGGCGTCTATCTCGGCGTGGCCACGCAGGGCTACGGCACCGGCCCCCGGGACCCGGCCGCCGACGTCGAGGGCCACCTGCTCAGCGGCACGGTCACCAGCGTCGCCTCCGGCCGCATCGCCTACACCCTCGGCACCGGGGGCCCGGCCGTCACCGTCGAGACCGCCTGCTCGTCGTCGCTCGTCGCCCTGCACCTGGCCGGGCAGGCACTGCGCGCGGGGGAGTGCTCCTTCGCGCTCGTCGGCGGGGCGGCCGTGATGGCGTCGCCCGACGTGTTCGTGGAGTTCAGCCGCCAGCGCGGCCTGTCCCCCGACGGCCGCTGCAAGTCCTTCGCCGACGCCGCCGACGGCACCGGCTGGGGCGAGGGCGTCGGCGTGCTCGTGGTGGAGCGGCTCTCGGAAGCCCGACGGAACGGCCACCCCGTCCTCGCCCTCGTCCGGGGCTCCGCCGTCAACCAGGACGGCGCGAGCAACGGCCTGACCGCGCCGAGCGGACCCGCGCAGGAACGCGTCCTGCGCCGGGCACTCGCCACCGCCGGGCTCACCGGGGCCGACGTCGACCTCGTCGAGGCCCACGGCACCGGCACCACCCTCGGCGACCCCATCGAGGCCCAGTCCCTGCTCTCCGTCTACGGCCAGGAACGGCCCGCCGAACGGCCGTTGTGGCTCGGCTCGCTCAAGTCCAACATCGGCCACACCCAGGCCGCCGCGGGCGTCGCCGGCGTCATCAAGACCGTCATGGCCCTGCGTCACGGCCTGCTGCCCCGCACCCTGCACGTGGACACACCTGCCACCAAGGTCGACTGGACCACGGGGGCGGTACGGCTGCTCACCGAGGCCCGCCCCTGGGACGACACCGGGCGCCCCCGCCGCGCGGGCGTGTCCTCCTTCGGCATGAGCGGCACCAACGCCCACGCCGTGCTCGAACAAGCCCCGGACGACACGCCCCAGGAGACCGCCGACGCGGCCCCCGCCGCCGCCCCGACCGCCACGGACGCCGACCGGGCGGCCGCGGGCACCGCCCCGATCGCCACGGACACCGTCGCGCTGCCCCTGTCGGCCGCTTCCGCCCCCGCCCTGCGCGCCCAGGCCCGCCGCCTGCGCGACCACGCCGAGGCCGCGCCCGCCCAGCCCCTGACGGACCTCGCCCACGCGCTCGCCACCACGCGCACCGCGTTCCCGTACCGCGCCACGGTGACCGGAAGCACCCGGGACGAACTGCTCGGCGCCCTCGCCGCACTGGCCGACGGGGCGCCCGCGCCCGGCGTGGTCACCGCCCGCGCCGGAGAGGCACGGACCGTGTTCGTCTTCCCCGGCCAGGGCTCGCAGTGGCCGGGGATGGCGGGTGAACTCCTCGGTACCTCGCCGGTGTTCGCCGCGCGGGTGGCCGAGTGTGCCGGGGCCCTGGCTCCGCATACGGACTGGTCGCTGATGGACGTACTGCGGGAGGCTCCTGGCGCCCCGTCGCTGGAGCGTGTGGACGTGGTGCAGCCGGTGTTGTTCGCGGTGATGGTGTCGCTGGCGGAGGTGTGGCGGTCGTACGGGGTGGAGCCCGCGGCCGTGGTGGGGCACTCGCAGGGTGAGATCGCCGCCGCCTGTGTGGCCGGGGCGCTGTCCCTGGAGGACGCCGCCCTGGTCGTGGCCCTGCGCAGCCGGGAACTGCTGCGGCTCGCGGGCCGCGGCGGCATGGTCTCGCTCGCGGCCTCCGAGGAGCGCGTACGGGAACTGCTGCTGCCCCACGACGGGCGGATCAGCGTGGCCGCCGTCAACGGGCCGGGGGCCGTCGTCGTCGCGGGCACGCCCGACGCGCTGAGCGGCCTGCTCGCCGACTGCGAGCGCGAAGGCCTGCGGTCCCGGCGCCTCCCCGTCGACTACGCCGCGCACTCCGCCCAGGTCGCCGACGTGGGCGACGCGCTGCGCGCCGCCCTCGCCGGAGTGCGGCCCCGGCCCTCGCGCGTCCCGCTCTACTCCACCGTGACCGGCGACATCGTCGAAGGGACCGCCCTGGACGCCGACTACTGGTACCGCAACCTGCGCGAGCCCGTCGAGTTCGCCCGCACCACCGACACCCTGCTCGCCGCGGGACACGACCTGTTCGTCGAGACGAGCCCGCACCCCGTCCTGACCGCCGCGCTCACCGGGACCGCCGAGCAGAGGGAACGGTCCGTCGCCGCCGTCGGCACGCTGCGCCGCGACGACGGCGGCACCGAGCGGCTGCTCACCGCGCTCACCGAGGCGTGGACCCACGGGGCGCCGCTCGACTGGACCGCCGCCCTGCCCCGGCCCGCGCACGCGCACACGCCCCTGCCCACCTACGCCTTCCAGCACGAGCGCTACTGGCTCGCCACCCCGGGCCGGAACGCCGCCGTCGCCGCCATCGCGCCCGCGCAAGACCCCGCGCCCGTGCAGAACGCCGACCCGGCGGCCGAACTCTCCGCCCGGCTCGCCCCGTTGGCCGATGCCGACCGCCGTCGCGCCGTCCTCGACCTGGTCACCGCGCACGCCGCCGCCGTGCTCGGGCACTCCGGCGGCGCGGCCGTCGAGCCCCGGCGGCCGTTCACCGCCGCCGGGTTCGACTCGATGCTCGCCGTGACCTTCAGAAACCGCCTCGGCGAAGCGACAGGCCTGCGGATATCGCCCACCGCGGTCTTCGACCACCCCACGCCCGCCGCGCTCGCCGACCACCTGTACCAGCGGCTGTGCGTGCCCGACGCACCGGACCTGCCGGTACTCGACCACCTGGACCGGCTCGCCGACGCACTGGCGGTCGCCGGGCCCGACACACCCGGCGCCGCCGAGATCGGCACCCGGCTGCGGGACCTGCTGCGCGCCTGGAACGGCCGGCTGCCGCAGGACGACGGCGGCGACGAGGGCACGACGGCCGTCGACACCGCCACCGCCGACGAACTCTTCGAACTGCTCGACAACAACTACGGGGCCTGAGGGAGAAGCGGGAACACCTATGCCGGACAACGACAAGCTCCTCGAATACCTCAGGCGCGCCACCGCCGACCTGGGAGACGCCCGACGCCGACTGCGCGAGGCGGAGGACGCCCGCCACGACCCCGTGGCGATCGTCTCCATGAGCTGCCGCTACCCCGGCGGCGCCGACACCCCCGAGCGCCTGTGGGACCTCGTCGACAGCGGCGCCGACGCCATCACCGAGTGGCCCACCGGACGCGGCTGGGACACCGACGCGCTCTACCACCCCGACCCCGACCACCCCGGCACATCCTTCACCCGGCACGGCGGATTCCTGCACCAGGCGGCGGAGTTCGACGCGGGCTTCTTCGGGATCTCCCCCCGCGAGGCCCTCGCCATGGACCCCCAGCAGCGCCTCGTCCTGGAGACCGCCTGGGAGGCCGTCGAGCGCGCCGCCCTCGACCCGGACGCGCTGCGCGCCACCAGGACCGGCGTGTTCATCGGCGCGATGCGCAACGACTACGGCAGCACCTCGCGGCACGTCCCCGAACTCCAAGGCCTCCTCGACACCGGCACGGCCGCCAGCGTCGTCTCCGGGCGCGTCGCCTACACCCTCGGCCTGGAGGGCCCCGCGCTCACCGTCGACACCGCCTGCTCCTCGTCCCTGGTCGCCCTGCACCTCGCGGTCCGCTCGCTGCGCTCCGGGGAGTGCTCCCTCGCCCTCGCGGGCGGCGTCGCCGTGATGGCGACACCGGACGCCTTCGTCGCCTTCAGCCGCCAGCGCGCCCTGTCCGCGGACGGCCGCTGCAAGGCGTTCGCGGCCGCGGCCGACGGCACCGGCTGGTCCGAGGGCGTCGGCGTTCTCGTCCTGGAACGCCTCGCCGACGCCCGCCGCAACGGCCACCAGGTGCTCGCCGTCATCCGCGGCTCCGCCGTCAACCAGGACGGCGCGAGCAACGGCCTCACCGCGCCCAACGGCCCCGCGCAGGAGCGCGTCATCGCCGACGCCCTCGCCGACGCCCGCCTCGCCCCCGGTGACATCGACGCCGTGGAGGCCCACGGCACCGGCACCCGCCTCGGCGACCCCATCGAGGCCCAGGCCCTGCTCGCCGCCTACGGGAAACACCGGCCCGCCGAACGTCCGCTGTGGATCGGCTCGTTGAAGTCGAACATCGGCCACACCTCCGGCGCCGCGGGCGTCGGCGGCGTCATCAAGATGGTCCTCGCCCTGCGCCACGGCCGCCTGCCGCGCACCCTGCACGTCGACGAGCCGACGCCGTTCGTCGACTGGTCGGAAGGGGCTGTACGGGTCCTCGCCGAGCCCCGCCCCTGGGAGACGCCGGGGCGCCCGCGCCGGGCCGGCGTGTCGGCGTTCGGCGTGAGCGGCACGAACGCGCATCTCGTCCTGGAGGAGGACACCCCGCAGGACTCCGACGAGCGGGCACCGGAGGCCCCCGCGCCCGAGCCGGCCGCGGGCCCGCTGCCCTGGGTGCTCTCCGCCCGCGACGAGGACGCCCTGCGCGAGCAGGCCGCGCGCCTGCTCGCGCACCTCGATGACACCGGCACCGGCACCGACACCGGCACCGGCACCGACGAGGACGCCACGGACGGCGCGATCGGCCGCGCCCTCGCCACCACCCGGGCCGCCTTCGAGCACCGTGCCGCCGTCGTCGCGGGCGACCGGCCCGGCTTCGTCGAGGGCCTGAGCGCGCTCGCCTCCGGCAGCGCCGCGCCGCACCTCGTGCGCGGCGTCACCGGGCCCGAGGGCAAGACCGTGTTCGTCTTCCCCGGGCAGGGCTCGCAGTGGCCCGGCATGGCGGTCGGCCTCCTGGACGCCGAGCCGGTGTTCGCGGCGCGCGCGGCCGCCTGCGAGCGGGCCCTCGCCCCGTACGTGGACTGGTCGCTCGAGGCCGTGCTGCGCGGCGCCGAAGGAGCCCCGTCCCTGGACCGCGTCGACGTGGTGCAGCCCGCCCTCTTCGCCGTGATGGTGTCCCTCGCCGAGCTGTGGCGGTCGTACGGCGTCGAACCGGACGCCGTCGTCGGACACTCCCAGGGCGAGATAGCCGCCGCCTGCGTGGCGGGCGCGCTGTCCCTCGACGACGCGGCCAAGGTCGTCGCGCTGCGCAGCCGGGCCCTCGCGGACCTGGCGGGGCGCGGCGGCATGGCGTCCGTGCCGCTGCCCGCCGCCGCCCTCGGGCCCCACCTGGAGCCCTGGGGCGACCGACTGTCCGTCGCGGCCGTCAACGGGCCCGCGACCACGGTCCTCTCCGGCGACGTCGAGGCCGTCGAGGGCATCGTCGCCGCCCTCGTCGCCCAGGACGTACGGGCCCGTGTCATCCCCGTCGACTACGCCTCGCACTCCGCGCACGTCGAGGAGATCGAGGAGCGTCTGCACACCGCGCTCGCGGACCTCGCGCCCCGCACCGCCCACGTGCCCTTCCACTCCACCGTCGACGCCGCCCGGCTCGACGGCGCGACGCCTCTCGACGCCGCGTACTGGTACCGCAACCTGCGGCGGACCGTGCGCTTCGAAGAGACCGTACGCGGCCTCCTCGACCAGGGCCACACCTCCTTCGTCGAGATCAGCGCCCACCCGGTGCTCACCCTCGGCGTGGAGCAGACCGCCGACGACGCAGGCCTGGAGCGGCCCGTCGCCGTGCTCGGCACGCTCCGCCGCGACGAGGGCGGACGCGAGCGCTTCCTGCTCGCCCTCGCCGGGGCCCACACGCGCGGCCTGTCCCCGGACTGGTCCCGGGTGTTCGCCGGGCACCAGGCCGCGACCGGGCTGCCCACGTACGCCTTCCGGCGCCGCCCGTACTGGCTGGAGCCGGAGCCCGCCTCCGCGGCCGTGGCCGCGCCGCCCGCCGACCCCGTGGAGGACCGCTTCTGGGAGGCCGTGCGCACCGGCGACCTGCCGGAGCTGACCGCCACGCTCGGCGTCGGGCCCGATGAGCCGCTGAGCGCCGTCCTGCCCGCCCTCGCCACCTGGCGCGAACGCCGCGCCGCGCTCACCACCGTCGAGTCCTGGCGCTACCGGCCCACCTGGCAGGCGCTGCCCGAGCCCGCCGCCGCCCGGCTCTCCGGCACCTGGCTGGTGCTGCTGCCCGCCCCCGGGGCCGCCGACCCGCGGAACCTCGACTGCGTGCGCGCCCTCCAGGACGCCGGGGCCACCACCGTGACGGCCGTCCTCGACGTGCCCGACGCCGAGCGGGGCGCACTCGCCGCCCGGATCGCCGACGCCCTCGCCGATGCCCTCTCCGGTGCCGAGGAGCCGCCCGCGGGCGTCCTGTCGCTGCTCGCCACCGACGAACGGCCGCACCCGCGCCACCCCTCCGTGTCCGTCGGCACCGCCCTGGGCCTGGCCCTGGTGCAGGCCCTCGGCGACGCGGGTGTGGACGCGCCGCTGTGGTGGGTCACGCGCGGCGCCGTGTCCGTCGGCCCCGCCGACCCGCCCGCGCGCCCCGCGCAGCACGTGGGCTGGGGCCTCGGCCGGTGCGCGGCCCTGGAGCACCCGCGCCGCTGGGGCGGCCTCGTCGACCTGCCGCCCGAGCCCGACCCGCGCGCCGCGGCCCGGCTGTGCGCGGTGCTCGCCGCGCCCGGTGACGAGGACCAGCTCGCCGTGCGCGGCGCGGGCGTCCACGGCCGCAGGCTCGTCCGGGCCCCGCTCGGCGACACCCCGCCGGGCCGCGCCTGGACCCCGCGCGGCACCACCCTGATCACCGGAGGCACGGGCGGCCTCGGCGCGTACATCGCCCGCTGGCTCGCCCGCGAGGGCGCCGAGCACCTCGTCCTGATCAGCCGCAGGGGCCCCGACGCGCCGGGCGCGGCCGAACTGGCCGAGGAACTCACCGGCTTGGGCGCCCGCACCACCGTCACCGCCTGCGACATCACCGACCGGGACGCCCTCGCCGCGCTCGTCGCGGACCTGGAGCGCGACGGCTGCGAGATCCGGTCCGTGCTGCACGCCGCCGCCGGGGGCTCGCTCGTGGCGCTCGACGGCACGGACCTGGCCGAGTTCGCCGGAACCCTGGACGCCAAGGCCCTCGGCGCGGCCCACCTGGACGCGCTGTTCGACCGGGACACGCTCGACGCCTTCGTCCTCTTCTCGTCCATCTCCGGGGTGTGGGGCAGCGCCGTCCACGGCGCGTACGCCGCCGCCAACGCCCACCTGGACGCCCTCGCCGAGAACCGCAGGGCCCGGGGCCTGACCGCCACCTCCGTGGTGTGGGGCATCTGGAGCCCCGAGGACGGCGGCGGCATGGCCGCGAACCTCGCCGAGGACCAACTCCGCGCCCAGGGCGTGCTGTTCATGCCGCCCGCCACCTGCGTCACCGCCCTGAAGCAGGTCCTCGACCACGACGAGACCCTCGTCCTGGTCGCCGACATCGACTGGGACCGCTTCGCCACGGTCTTCACCACCAGCAGGCCGAGCCCCCTCATCGGCTCCGTCCCCGAGGCCCGCGCCGCCCTCGCCCCGGCCCCCGCCCCGGCGGGCGATACGGGCGACCCGGCAGGCGGCCTCCGCGACCGGCTGCGCGGCCTCACCGGACCCGAGCGCGAACGCGTCCTGTCCACCCTCGTGCTCACCGAGGCCGCCGCCGTGCTCGGCCACGACGCGCCCGACGCGATCGCGCCCGAACGGGCCTTCCGCGACCTCGGCTTCGACTCCCTGACCGCCGTGGAGATGCGCAACCGGCTCACCGCCGCCACCGGTCTGCGCCTGCCCGTCACCCTCGTCTTCGACTACTCGTCGCCCGGCGCGCTCGCCCGCCACCTGCGCGCCGACCTCCTCGGCGACACCGCCCCGGCCGCGGCCGCGCCGGTGGTGCGCGTGGCCGCCGCCGACGACGACCCGATCGTCATCGTCTCCATGAGCTGCCGCTACCCGGGCGGCGTCGCCAGCCCCGAGGAGCTGTGGCAGCTCGTCGCCGACGGCCGCGACGCCGTCGCCGAACTCCCCGCCGACCGCGGCTGGAACCTCGACGCGCTCTACGACGCCGACCCCGACCGGCCCGGCACCAGCTACGCGGCGGCAGGCGGCTTCGTCTACGACGCGGGCCGCTTCGACGCGGGCTTCTTCGGTATCTCGCCGCGCGAGGCCCTCGCCATGGACCCGCAGCAGCGCCTCCTCCTGGAGACCTCCTGGGAGGCCCTGGAGCGCGCCGGGATCGACCCCCACACCCTGCGCGGCAGCCGCACCGGCGTCTTCGCGGGCGCGGCCTACCAGGGCTACGGCGGCAGCATGGACGACGTACCGGACGAACTGGAAGGCCTCTTCGTCGCGGGCATCTCCACCAGCGTCCTGTCCGGCCGCGTCGCCTACACGCTCGGCCTCGAAGGCCCCGCCGTGACCATCGACACCGCCTGCTCCTCCTCCCTCGTCGCCGTGCACACCGCGGCGCAGGCGCTGCGCAACGGCGACTGCTCGCTCGCCCTCGCCGGCGGCGCCACCGTCATCGGCTCCCCCCTCACCTTCACCGGCTTCAGCCGCCAGCGGGGCCTGGCCGCCGACGGCCGCTGCAAGTCCTTCGCGGCGGCGGCCGACGGCTTCGGCATGGCCGAGGGCGTCGGACTGCTGCTCCTGGAGCGCCTGTCCGACGCCCGCAGCAACGGCCACCCCGTCCTCGCCGTCCTGCGCGGCTCCGCCGTCAACCAGGACGGCGCGAGCAACGGCCTCACCGCCCCCAGCGGCCTGGCCCAGCAGCGCGTCATCACCGAGGCCCTGGCCGACGCGGGCCTGTCCGCCGCCGACGTGGACGCCGTGGAGGCCCACGGCACCGGCACCACCCTCGGCGACCCCATCGAGGCCGAGGCCGTGCTCGCCACCTACGGGCAGAACCGCGAGACGCCCCTGCGCCTCGGCTCACTGAAGTCCAACATCGGGCACAGCCAGGCCGCCGCCGGTGTCGCGGGCATCATGAAGATGGTCCTGGCCATGCGTCACGAGACGCTCCCGGCGACCCTGCACGTGGACGCCCCGTCCCCGAACGTCGACTGGTCGTCGGGGAACGTCTCCCTGCTCACCGAGGCCGAGCCATGGCCCGCGAACGGCCACCCGCGGCGCGCCGGGATCTCCTCCTTCGGACTCAGCGGCACCAACGCCCACGTCGTCGTCGAACAGCCGCCCGCCGACGAGGAGCCGACCGCGCCCGATGCCCCGGACGTGGCCGTGCCGTGGGTCCTCTCCGCCCGCACCCCCGAAGCCCTGCACGAGCAGGCCGTGCGCCTGCGCGCCCACGTCGCGGCCCGGCCGGACGCGCGCCCCGCCGACATCGGCCACTCCCTGACCACCACGCGCACCGCCTTCGAGCACCGCGCCGCCGCCGTCGGCCGCGACCGGGAGACCCTGCTCGCCGCGCTCGACACCCTGATCGACGGCCGCACCGGCCCCGGAGCCGTGCGCGGCACCGCCGCCCAGGATCGGCGCGCCGTGTTCGTCTTCCCGGGCCAGGGCTCGCAGTGGCCTGGGATGGCGGGTGAACTCCTCGGTACCTCGCCGGTGTTCGCCGCGCGGGTGGCCGAGTGTGCCGGGGCCCTGGCTCCGCATACGGACTGGTCGCTGATGGACGTACTGCGGGAGGCTCCTGGCGCCCCGTCGCTGGAGCGTGTGGACGTGGTGCAGCCGGTGTTGTTCGCGGTGATGGTGTCGCTGGCGGAGGTGTGGCGGTCGTACGGGGTGGAGCCCGCGGCCGTGGTGGGGCACTCGCAGGGTGAGATCGCCGCCGCCTGTGTGGCCGGGGCGCTGTCCCTGGAGGACGCCGCCCTGGTCGTGGCCCTGCGCAGCAAGGCCCTGCGCGCGCTCACCGGACGCGGCGGCATGCTGTACGTCCCGCTGCCGCCGGAGCAGGTCGAGGCCCGGCTCGCCCCCTGGGCCGACCGGGTGAGCGTCGCCGCCGTCAACGGCCCCACCACCGTGACCGTCTCGGGCGACCCCGACGCCCTGGGCGCGCTGCACACCGCGCTCGCCGACGACGGCGTGCTGTGCTGGCCGATCCCCGGCGTCGACTTCGCCGGGCACTCGCCGCAGGTCGAGGAGATCCACCAGGAACTGCACACCCTGCTCGCCGGAATCACCCCACGCCCCTCGCGCGTGCCCTTTTACTCCACCGTCACCGGCGCCGCCCTCGACACCACCGCCCTGGACGCCGCGTACTGGTACCGCAATCTGCGCGAGCCCGTCGACTTCCGCCGGGCCGTGGACCGCCTCCTCGCCGACGGGCACCGCCTGTTCGTCGAGTCCAGCACCCACCCCGCCCTCACCGTCTGGCTCCAGGAGGCCCTGGAGGCCGCGGGCGGGAGCGGCGGCACCGTCGGCACCCTGCACCGGGGCGAGGGAGGCCGCGACCGCGTGCTCACCTCCCTCGCCGAACTCCACGTCCTGGGCCACCCCGTGGACTGGGACGCGGTCTTCGACGGCACCGGCGCCCGCCGCCGCGCGCTGCCCACCTACGCCTTCCAGCGGCGCCACTACTGGATGGAGCCCGCATCCCGTGACACCGCCGCCACCGCCGACACCGGCACGGACCCCGTCGACCAGGCCTTCTGGGACGCCGTGGCCGGGCAGGACCCCGATGCCCTCGCCCGGCACCTGCGCGTAGAGGACGAGGACGTACGCGCGGCCATGAGTACCGTCGTGCCTGCCCTCTCCCGGTGGCTGCACGGCCGACGCGGCCGGACCACGCTGGATTCCTGGCGCCACCGCGTCACCTGGCGGCCCCTGGCCCAGGACCGCACAGCCGGCCTCGGCGGCACCTGGTGGGTGACCGTCCCCGCGGCCCTCACCGCCGACCCGGCCGTCACGGCCTGCGTCCAGGCCCTGCGCGAGCACGGCGCGCACCCCGTCGTGGTCGAACTCACCGACGAGGACGGCGACCGTACCTCCCTCGCCGGACGGCTGCGCGCCCTCGTTCAGGGGGCCCCGGCCGACGGCGTGCTCTCCCTGCTCGCCCTCGCCGAGACCCCGTACGCCGACGGCACCGCCCTGCCCACGGGCCTCGCCCTCACCACCGCCCTGCTCCAGGCGCTCGGCGACGCCGACGTGAAGGCGCCGCTGTGGTGCGCGACCCGCGGCGCCGTCGCCGTGGGCCGCTCCGACCGCCTCGACGCGCCCCTCCAAGCCCTGCACTGGGGCCTCGGCGGTGTCGCCGCCGTCGAGTACCCCGAGCGCTGGGCCGGCCTCGTCGACCTGCCCGCCCGCCTCGACGAGCGGGCCCGCGCCCGGCTCGCCACGGCCCTCGCCGCCCCGGACGGCGAGGACGAGCTGGCGGTCCGCGCCTCCGGCGTGTTCGGGCGGCGCCTCGCCCACGCCGCACCCCGGACCGAGCCCACCGGCCCCGGCTGGACGCCCGACGGCACCGTCCTCGTCACCGGCGGCACCGGCGGCATCGGCGCCCAGATCGCGCGCAGGCTCGCCCGCGCGGGCACCGCGCATCTGCTCCTGACCAGCCGCCGCGGCCCTGACGCCCCCGGCGCCGCCGCACTCGCCGCCGAACTCACCGAACTGGGCGCCGAGTTCACCATCGCCGCCTGCGACGCCGCCGACCGCGACGACCTCGCCGGGCTCCTCGGCTCCCTCCCCGCCGAACGGCCCCTGCGCGCCGTGTTCCACGCCGCGGGCGTCCTGGACGACGGCGTCCTCGACACGCTCACCCCCGAGCGCGCCGCGGGTGTCCTGCGCCCCAAGGCGGACGCCGCCCGCCACCTCGACGAGCTGACCCGCGGCGCCGGCCTGACGGCCTTCGTGCTGTTCTCCTCCCTCGCCGGCACCCTCGGCGGCACAGGCCAGGGCAGCTACGCCGCCGCCAACGCCTACCTCGACGCCCTCGCCCAGGCGCGCCACGACCACGGCCTGCCCGCCACCTCCGTGGCCTGGGGCCTGTGGGGCGGCGACAGCCTCGCCGCGGGCGCCACCAGCGAACGCCTCGCACGCGACGGCCTGCCCGCAATGGACCCCGAACTCGCCGTCGAGGCCCTGTGGCAGGCCCTCGACGACGACGAGTCCCGCCTCGTCATCGCCGACTTCGCCTGGGACCGCTTCGTACGCGCCTACACCGCGCTGCGGCCCAGCGCCCTCCTCGCCGACGTGCCCGAGGCGCGCCGGGCCCTCGCCGACAGCGCCGCCGCCTCCGGCGGGGGAGAGAACACCCTCCTCACGCGCCTCGCCGTACTGGGCGAGACCGAACGTACGCAGCAACTCACCGCCCTCGTACGGGCCCTGGCCGCCGACGTGCTCGGCCACGACGACCCCGCCGCGATCGAGGCGGAGCGGGCGTTCAAGGACCTCGGCTTCGACTCGCTGACCGCGGTGGAGCTGCGCAACCGCGTCGCCGAGGCCACCGGCCTGCGCCTGCCCGTCACGCTCGTCTTCGACCACCCCACCACCAGCGCGCTCGTGGACCACCTGCGCGAGGAACTGCTCGGCACGGTGGCACCCGCACCCGGGGCAGCCGCAGCGCCTACGGCCGCCACCGACGACGACCCGATCGCCATCGTCGCGATGAGCTGCCGCTTCCCCGGCGGCGTCACCACCCCCGAGGAGTTCTGGCGCCTCCTCGCCGACGGCACCGACGCCATCTCCGCCTTCCCGGCCGACCGGGGCTGGGACCTGGAGGGCCTCTACGACCCCGACCCGGAGAAGGTCGGCCGCACCTACGCACGCGAAGGCGGATTCCTCCACGACGCCGACCACTTCGACCCCGCCTTCTTCGGCATCTCGCCCCGCGAGGCCCTCGCCGTCGACCCGCAGCAGCGCCTCCTCCTGGAGACCGCCTGGGAGGCCTTCGAACGGGCGGGCATCGACCCGCGGACCGTCAAGGGCAGCGACGGCGGCGTCTTCGTCGGCTCCAGCTACCGCGACTACGGCTCCCGGGTCACCGAGCCGTCCGAGGAGTTCGAGGGCTACCTCGGCATCGGCAGCGCGGGCAGCGTCGCCTCCGGCCGCATCGCCTACACCTTCGGCCTGGAGGGCCCGGCCGTCACCGTGGACACGGCCTGCTCCTCCTCGCTGGTCGCCGTGCACATGGCGGCGCAGGCGCTGCGTGGCGGCGAGTGCTCCCTCGCCCTCGCGGGCGGCGTCACCGTGATGGCCACACCGGGCGCGTTCGTCGAGTTCTCCCGCCAGCGCGGGCTCGCCGCCGACGGCCGCTGCAAGCCGTTCGCCGCCGCCGCCGACGGCACCGCCTGGGCCGAGGGCGCCGGCATGGTGCTCCTGGAACGCCTCTCCGACGCCCGCCGGAGCGGCCACCCCGTGCTCGCCCTCGTCCGCGGCTCGGCCGTCAACCAGGACGGCGCGAGCAACGGCCTCACCGCCCCCAACGGCCCCTCCCAGCAGCGCGTCATCCGCCAGGCCCTGGCAGCCGCGGGCCTCACCCCCGGCGACGTCGACGCCGTCGAGGCCCACGGCACCGGCACCCGCCTCGGCGACCCCATCGAGGCCCAGGCCCTCCTCGCCACGTACGGGCAGCAGCGTGAAACACCCCTGTACCTGGGCTCGCTGAAGTCCAACATCGGCCACAGCCAGGCCGCCGCGGGCATCGCAGGCATCATCAAGATGGTCCTGGCCATGCGGCACGGCGCGCTCCCGGCGACCCTGCACGTCGACGAGCCGACGCCGTACGTGGACTGGTCCGCGGGCCGCGTACAGGTGGTCACCGAACACACCGCCTGGCCCGAACAGGACCGCCCGCGCCGCGCCGGCGTGTCGTCCTTCGGCGTCAGCGGCACCAACGCGCACACCATCCTGGAACACGTCCCCGAGGCCCCGGCTCCCGCCGTGGCGGCTCCCGCCGACCGCTGCCTGCCCTGGCTCCTGTCCGCCCGCGGCGAGGACGCCCTGCGCGCCCAGGCCCGGCGGCTCCTCGACCGGGTCACCGCCGCGCCGGGCCTCGCCCCCGACGCTGTCGGCAAGGCCCTGGCCACCGGCCGCACCGCCTTCGAGCACCGGGCCGTCCTCGTCGGCACGGACCGCGAGACCCGCGTGGCCGCTCTGACCGCGCTCGCCGACGGCAGGCCGTCGGCCGACGTGATCGAGGGCGCCACCGGCCGCGTGGGCAAGACCGCCTTCCTCTTCCCCGGGCAGGGCAGCCAGCGCCTGCGCATGGGCGCCGAACTCCGCGAGCGCTTCGACGTGTTCGCCGACGCCTTCGACGCGGTGTGCGCGGAGCTGGACCCGCTCCTGGACCGGCCGCTGCGCGACGTGATCGACGCGGCGGCGGGCAGCGCGGACGCGGCCCTGCTCGACACCACCGCCTACACCCAGCCCGCCCTGTTCGCCGTCGGTGTCGCCCTGCACCGGCTCCTGGAGTCGTACGGGGTACGCCCCGACCTCGTCACCGGGCACTCCGTGGGGCAGCTGGCCGCCGCACACGTCGCCGGGGTGTTCTCGCTGCCGGACGCCGCCGCCCTCGTGGCCGCCCGCGGCCGCCTGATGCAGGCCATGCCCGGCGGTGGCGCGATGGTCTCGTTCACCGTCCCCGAGGCCAAGCTGCTGCCCCACCTGGCCGGCAGGGAGGGCGAGATCGCCGTCGCCGCCGTCAACGGGCCCGCCGCCACCGTCCTGTCCGGCGACGCGGCGGCCGTCGAGGAGATCGCCGCCCACTGGCGCGCCGAGGGCCACAAGACGCGGCGGCTCACCGTCAGCCACGCCTTCCACTCCCCGCACATGGACGGCGTGCTCGACGACTTCCGTGCCGTCGCCGAGCAGGTCACCTACCACGCGCCGCGGATCCCCGTCGCCTCCGACCTGACCGGCGCCCTCGCCACCGCCGACGAGCTGTGCGACCCCGGCCACTGGGTCCGCCACGTCCGCTCCACCGTCCGCTTCCTGGACGCCGTACGCGCCCTGGAGGCGGAAGGCGCCACCGCGTACGTGGAGCTGGGACCCGACGGCTCCTTGACCGCGCTCGGCCAGGAGTGCCTGACCGGGCCCGCCGACGGCGCCGCCCTGGTGCCGCTGCTGCGCAAGGACACGCCGGAGGAGGCCGCGTTCACCACGGCCCTGGCCCGACTGCACGTCCACGGCGTGGGCGTCGACTGGGCACCGCTGTACGCACGGGTCCCGGACGGGCACGTCGAGCTGCCCACCTACGCCTTCCAGCGCTCCCGCTACTGGCTCGCGGCGACGCCGCCCACGGGCGACATGCCCGCCGCGGGCCTGCTGCCCGCGGGGCACCCGCTGCTCGGCGCGGGCGCCCCCCTCGCCGACACCGGCGGCCACCTGTTCACCGGCCGCCTCTCCGTGGCCGCCCACCCCTGGCTCGCCGACCACGCCGTGCACGGCGGCGCGCTCCTCCCCGCCACGGCCTTCCTCGAACTCGCCGTGCACGCGGGCGACCGTACGGGCTGCGACGAGGTCGACGAACTCACCCTGGAAGCACCCCTGACCCTGCCCGCGCGGGGCGCCGTCACCCTCCAGCTCAGCGTCCAGGCACCCGACGCGAGCGGCGGCCGCGCCTTCGCCTTCCACGCCAGGCCCGAGCACGCCGCGCCGGACGAGCCCTGGACCCGGCACGCCACGGGCCGCCTCACCCCCGGCGGGCGCACGCAGCCCGAGGACCTCACGGCCTGGCCGCCCGCCGGAGCCGAACCCCTGGACGTCGACGGCCTCTACGAACGCCTCGCCGAGGGCGGCTTCGCCTACGGGCCCGCCTTCCAGGGCCTGCGCGCCGCCTGGCGCCTGGGCGACGCCGTCTACGCCGAGGCCCGCCTGCCCGAGGAGCAGCAGGGCGACGCCGGGCACTACGGCCTGCACCCCGCGCTCCTCGACAGCGTGCTGCACTCGCTGGCCTTCGGCGTCCTCCAAGGCAGCGACCAGGGCTGGCTGCCGTTCTCCTGGAGCGGCGTACGGCTGCACGCCTCGGGCGCGTCCGCGCTGCGCCTGCGCATGACACCGGCAGGGCGCGACGCCGTCGCCCTGACCGTGGCGGACCCCACGGGGGCACCGGTCGCATCGGCCCGCTCGCTGGTGCTCAGGCCGGTGACCGCTGAGCGTGTCCAGGAGTCCCGCACCAGCGCGTACGAGGACATGTTCCGCCTGGAGTGGCCCGCCCTCGCCACCACCGACGTCGCCCCGGCGTCCTGGGCCGTGCTCCGCGACGCCCTCGCCGGACCCGCGCCCGCCCACCCGGATCTCGCCGGACCCGCGCCCGTCCACGCCGACCTCACCGCCCTGGGCGCCGCGGCCGACGCGGGCGCCGAGGTGCCCGCCCTGGTGGTGACCGCGCTGCCGGCGGCGGCCGGAGAGCCGATCGCGTCCGTCCACGACCTCACGGACAGCGTTCTTCGACTGGTGCGGGCCTGGCTCGCCGACGAGCGGTACGAGGGCGCGACGCTGGCCCTCGTCACCACCGGCGCCGTGCCCCTTGGCCCCGACGACGACGTGGCGGACCCGGCGCAGGCCGCCGTCTGGGGCCTGGTCCGCTCCGCGCAGACCGAGAACCCCGACCGGTTCGTCCTGCTCGACACCGACGGCGAACCCGCCTCGCTCGCCGCCGTCCCCGCCGCCCTCGCCACCGGGGAGCCCCAACTCGCCCTGCGCGCCGGACGCATCCACGCCGCGCGCCTGGCCCGCGTGCCCGGCTCCGCACCCGTGCGCGCACCCGCCTGGGACCCCGAGGGCACCGTCCTGATCACCGGCGGCACCGGCTCCATCGGCCGCCTCGTCGCCCGGCACCTCGCGGCTGAACACGGCGTGCGGCACCTGCTGCTCACCAGCCGCGGCGGACCCGCGGCCGAGGGCGCGGACGCGCTCCGCACCGAGCTGGCCGCCCTGGGCGCCGAAGCCGACATCGTCGCCTGCGACGCCGCCGACCGGGAGGCCCTGGAGAAGGCCCTGGGCGGCCTGGAGCACCCGCTGCGCGGCGTCGTGCACACGGCGGGAGTCATCGACGACGGAGTGGTCGCCGACATGACCCCCGAGCAGCTCCACCGGGTGCTGCGCCCCAAGGTCGACGCCGCCGTCCATCTGCACGAGCTGACCGCGGGCCTGGACCTGTCCGCGTTCGTCGTCTTCTCCTCCATCGCCGGTGTCTTCGGCGGCATGGGCCAGGCCAACTACGCGGCGGCCAACGCCTTCCTGGACGCCCTGGCCCACCGGCGCCGCGCCCAGGGCCTGCCCGCCGCCTCGCTCGGCTGGGGCCTGTGGGCCACCGGCGGCGGCATGACCGGACACCTCGGCGAGGCCGACCTCGCCCGCATCGCCCGCGGCGGCATCGTGGCCTTCGCGCCCGCCGACGGCCTCGCCCTCCTCGACACCGCCACCGCCCTGGACGCGCCCGCGCTCATGCCGCTGCGCCTGGACACCGGGGCGCTCGCCGCCCAGGCCGCCGCGGGTGGTGTGCCCGCGTTCCTGCGCGGCCTCGTGCGCACCCCGGCACGCCGGGCCGCGGCGGGCGAAGGCCCGGGGCCCGACGCCGCGGACGCGCTGCGGCAGCGCCTCGCAGGACGGCCCCCGGCGCAGCGCGAACGGGTCCTCGTCGACGTGGTCCGCACCCACGCCGCGCTGGTCCTCGGCTTCCCCGACCCGTCGGCCCTCAGCACCGAACAGCCCCTGCTCGACCTCGGCTTCGACTCGCTGACCGCCGTGGAACTGCGCAACCGGCTGCGCGCAGCCACCGGCCTGCACCTGCCCGCGACCCTGCTCTTCGACCACCCGACGGCCGCCGCGGTCGCCCGCCACCTGGCCGAGGAGGTCGCCCCCGACGACGGCGCGGACGGCACCGGCCCCGCGGCCCTCGCCGAACTCGACCGCCTGGAGGCCGCGGTGCGCGACGGCGTGCCCGACGACGGCGCGCGCACCGCGCTCACGGCCCGCCTCCAGGACCTCCTCGAGACGCTCCGCACAGGCCCGCAGCCGGACGCGGACGCCGTCGAGGACCGCATGGGCTCCACCGACGACGACCTCTTCGCCTTCATCGACAACGAACTCGGCAGGCCATGACTGCGCCCGGCCACCGACCCCCCTCCCTTCCTCCGACCGCCCGCGTACCGAAGGTGACGATGCACGGTGAATGACGACAAGCTGCGCGACTATCTCAAGCGGGTAGCCGCCGACCTGCACCGGACCAAGCAGCGCCTCGGCGAGGCCGAGGCGAAGGACCGGGAGCCGATCGCCGTCGTCGCGATGAGCTGCCGCTACCCCGGCGGCGTACGCACCCCCGAGGACCTGTGGCGGCTCGTCTCGACGGGCACCGACGCGATCACGCCCTTTCCCGCCGACCGCGGCTGGGACCTGGCCGCCCTGCACGACCCGACGGGGGAGCGGCCCGGCAGCACGTACAGCGCCGAGGGCGGCTTCCTCGACGACGCCGCCGCCTTCGACCCCGGCTTCTTCGGGATATCCCCGCGCGAGGCCCTCGCCATGGACCCGCAGCAAAGGCTCCTCCTGGAGACCGCCTGGGAGGCCGTCGAGCGCGCCGGGATCGACCCGCACGCACTGCGCGGCAGCCGCACCGGCGTCTTCGCCGGCGTCATGTACCAGGACTACGCCGTGCGCCTGCGCCAGGTGCCCGACGACGTCCAGGGCTACCTCGGCAACGGCAGCTCCGACAGCGTCGCCTCCGGCCGCGTCTCCTACACCTTCGGCCTCGAAGGCCCCGCCATCTCCGTCGACACCGCCTGCTCCTCCTCGCTCGTCGCCCTCCACCTGGCCTGCCAGGCGCTGCGCCAGGGCGACTGCACACTCGCCCTCGCGGGCGGCGCCATGGTGATGTCGACGCCGGTGCCGTTCGTCGAGATGAGCCGGCAGAACGGCCTCGCCGCCGACGGCCGGTGCAAGTCCTTCGCCGCCTCCGCCGACGGCACCGGCTGGGGCGAGGGCGTCGGCATGCTCCTCCTGGAGCGGCTCTCCGACGCCCGCCGGAGCGGCCACCCCGTGCTCGCCCTCGTCCGCGGCTCCGCCGTCAACCAGGACGGCGCCAGCAGCCGCCTCACCGCCCCGAACGGGCCTTCCCAGCAGCGCGTCATCCGCCAGGCCCTCGCGAGCGCCCGGCTCACCCCGTCCGACGTCGACGTGGTCGAGGCGCACGGCACCGGCACCCCGCTCGGCGACCCCATCGAGGCGCAGGCCCTCCTCGCCACCTACGGGCGCGAGCACTCCGCCGAACGGCCGCTGCTGCTGGGCTCCCTGAAGTCCAACATCGGCCACACCCAAGCCGCCGCGGGCGTCGGCGGCGTCATCAAGATGATCCTCGCCATGCGGCACGGCGTGGTACCGCCGTCCCTGCACGGCGGGGACCTCACCCCCCAGGTCGACTGGTCGTCGGGGACGCTGCGGCTCGTCACCGAGCCCACGCCGTGGCCCGCCACGGGGCGTCCGCGCCGCGCCGCCGTCTCCTCCTTCGGTGTCAGCGGCACCAACGGCCACGTCGTCCTGGAACAGGCCGAACCGGACCCGGAACCGCGCTCCGGCGGCGACCGCCACGGCCCCGTGCCCTGGCTCGTCTCCGCCCGCGACGCCCAGGCCCTGCGCGCCCAGGCCGCCACCCTGCACACTCACCTGGCGGAGCACCCCGAGCTGCACCCCGTGGACGTCGCCCACACCCTGGCGACCGGCCGCGCCGCCCATGAACAACGCGCCGCCCTCGTCGCCGACGACCGGCAGGCGCTGCTCGACGGCCTGGCCGCCCTCGCCCGCGGCGCCGACCCGCTGCCCGCGGGCGGCGTACGCGGCACGGCCCGCTCCGGCGAGGCCGTCGCCTTCGTCTTCCCCGGCCAGGGCTCCCAGTGGACCGGCATGGCCCGCGAACTCCTCGACTCCTCACCGGTGTTCGCCGCCCGCATGGCCGAGTGCGCCGACGCGCTCGCCCCGCACACGGACCGGCCGCTGCTCGACGTGCTGCGCGGCGACGCTCCCCTGGAGCGCGTGGACGTCGTCCAGCCCGCCCTGTTCGCCGTGATGGTCTCGCTCGCCGAAGTATGGCGTGCGTACGGCGTCGAGCCCGCCGCCGTCGTCGGGCACAGCCAGGGCGAGATGGCCGCCGCGTGCGTGGCCGGGGCGCTCAGCCTCCCCGACGCCGCGAAGGTCGTCGCCGTGCGCGCCAAGGCGCTGCGGGCCCTCGCCGGGCGCGGCGGCATGGCGTCGGTGGCGCTCCCCGCGGAGCAGGTGCGGGAGCGCATCGCGCCCTGGGGCGAGCGGATCGCCGTCGCCGCCGTGAACGGCCCCGCGTCCGCCGCCGTCTCCGGCGACCCCGAAGCGCTCGCCGAACTCCTCGCCGCCCTCGACGCCGACGGCGTACGCGCCCGCTCCATCCCCGTCGACTACGCCTCGCACGGCCCCCACGTCGAGGCCGTCCGGGACGAACTCCTGACGGCGCTCGCGGACCTCACCCCCCGCACCGCCGACGTCCCCTTCTACTCGACCGTCACCGGCGGCCTCCTGGACACCGCGGGACTCGACGCCTCCTACTGGTACGAGAACCTGCGCCGGACCGTGCGCTTCGAGGAGGCCACGTGCGCCCTCCTCACCGACGGGCACCGCGTCCTCGTCGAGGTCAGCCCGCACCCCGTGCTCACCGCCGGGCTCCAGGACACCGCCGACGCCACCGGCACCGACGCGCTCGCCCTCGGCACGCTGCGCCGCGACGACGGCAGCCCGCGCCGGCTGCTGACCGCCCTCGCGGACCTGCACGTGCGGGGCGTCCGCGTCGACTGGGACGCCGTCCTCGCCGGCCGGCGGCCGCACCGTGTCGACCTGCCCACCTACGCCTTCCAGCGCGAGCGCTACTGGCTGGAGGACTCCGGCGCCCCCTCCGGCGACGCCGCCTCTATGGGGCTCGCCCCTTCCGGGCACCCGCTCCTCGGCGCCGTCATCGCGCAGGCCGACACCGAAGGGCTGCTGTTCACCGGCCGGCTCTCGCTGCGCACCCACCCCTGGCTCGCCGACCACGCCGTGCGCGGCACCGCCCTGCTGCCCGGCACCGCCTTCCTGGAACTCGCCGTCCTCGCGGGCGACCGCACCGGCTGCCCCCGCGTCGAAGACCTCACCCTCGAAACGCCCCTGACGCTGCCCCAGGACGGCGGCGTCGCGCTGCGCCTGTCCGTCGGCGCGCCCGCCGCCGACGGCACCCGCGCCCTCACCCTGCACGCCCGGGCCGACGACCCCGACGCGGACGAGGAGTGGACCCGCCACGCCACCGGCGTCCTCGCCCCGCCCACCCCCGCCCCGGCCCCCGCCGCCCACACCGCCTGGCCCCCGCCCGGCGCCACCCCTCTCGACCTCGACGGCATGTACGCCCGCTACGCCGAGGGCGGCTTCGCCTACGGGCCCGCCTTCCAAGGCCTCACGGCGGCGTGGCGCCTCGGCGACGACCTGTACGCCGAGGCCGTACTCCCGCCCGAACTCCACCAGGACGCCGCGCGGTTCGCCCTGCACCCGGCGCTGCTCGACGCGGCCCTGCACGCCACCGGGCTCGCCGCCGACGCGGCCGACGGCGGCCGGATGCCGTTCGCCTGGTCCGGTACGACCTTGCACGCCTCGGGCGCCGCCGCGCTGCGCATGCGCCTGACCGCGACCGGCCCCGACACCCTCGCGCTCGACGTCGCCGACGCCGCCGGAAGCCCCCTGGCCTCCGTGGAGTCCCTGTCCCTGCGCCCGGCCGCCCCCGCGCCCGGGGCGGGCCGCGCCCACCACGACTCCCTGTTCCGCGTGGAGTGGGCCCCCGTCACCTGCCCGCCAGGCGAGACGGGCACCGCGCCCGTGGCCGTCGGCCCGCACTCCTTCGGCCTGCCGGACGCCTACCCCGACACCGCCGCCTTCCTCGCCGCCCTCGACGCGGGCGCGCCCGCCCCCGGCACCGTCCTGCTGGCGGAATTCCCCTACGACTCCGACGCCGCCGAGGCGGGCGGCACGGACGTGAGCGCGGCACGCCGCGCCCTGCACCGGACCCTGGAAGCCCTCCAGACGTGGCTCGCCGACGAGCGCCTCGCCGGCACCCGCCTCGCCGTCGTCACCCGGGGAGCGGTCGCCGCCACCCCGGGCGAGGCCCCCACCGACCCGGCCCGCGCCGCCGTGTGGGGCCTGGTGCGCTCCGCCCAGTCCGAACACCCCGGCCGCTTCGCGCTGCTGGACCTGGACGCGCGGGCGGGAACCGAAGCCGTGGTAGCGGCCCTCGGCGCCGACGAGCCGCAGCTCGCCCTGCGGGAGAGCGCCCTCCTCGCCCCGCGGCTCGGCAAGGCCCCCGCCGATGACCCGAAGCCGGTCGCCCTCGACCCGGGCGGCACCGTCCTGGTCACCGGCGGCACCGGACTGCTCGGCTCCCGCGTCGCCCGCCACCTCGTGGAACACCACGGCGTCCGCCACCTCCTGCTCACGAGCCGGTCCGGGCCCGACGCGCCGGGCGCCGCCGAGACCAGCACGGAACTCACCGCCCTCGGCGCCCACGTCAGCGTCGCCGCCTGTGACGCCGCCGACCGCGCCGCGCTCGCCGCCCTCCTCGGCGACATCCCCGCCGCCCACCCCCTGACGGCCGTGGTGCACGCCGCGGGCGCCCTCGACGACGGCGTCGTCACCTCGCTCACGGCAGAGCGTCTCGACACCGTCCTGCGCCCCAAGGCCGACGCCGCGCTCCACCTCCACGAGCTGACCCAGGACCTGGACCTGACGGCCTTCGTCCTCTTCTCCTCGGCCGCGGGCACCTTCGGTGGCCCCGGCCAGGGCAACTACGCAGCCGCCAACGCCTACGTCGACGCCCTCGCCCAGCACCGCCACGCCCTCGGCCTGCCCGCGCAGTCCCTCGCCTGGACCCTGTGGGAGCAGCGCTCCGCCCTCACCGGCCACCTCGACGACGCCGACGTGCGCCGCCTGGCCCGCTCGGGCATGCCCCCGCTCACCACCGCACAGGGCCTCGCCCTCCTCGACGCGGCCCTCACCGTCGACGCGCCCGCGCTCGTGCCGCTCCGGCTCGACCGGCGCGCTCTGCGCTCCCGGGCCGCCGCGGGCGAACCGGTGCCGCCGCTCCTGCGCGCGCTGGTACGCGTCCCCGTGCACAGGGCCGCGGCCGCCGCGCCGGACAGCGGCTCAGCGCCGGGGCAGCGCATCGCCGCGCTGCCCGCGTCCGAACAGCTGCGCGCCCTCGTGCAGCTGGTGTGCGCGCAGGCCGCCGCCGTACTCGGCCACGCCTCCGGCGGCGCGGTCGCCCCCGCGCGGGCCTTCCGCGACCTCGGCTTCGACTCCCTCGCCTCCGTCGAGCTGCGCAACCGCCTCAACGGCGCGACGGGCCTGCGCCTGCCCGCCACGCTCGTCTTCGACCACCCGTCCCCGCAGGCGCTCGCCGCGTACCTGCGGGACGAGCTGGCCGGGACGGAGACGCGGCCGGCCGCAGCCGTGCCCGGGGCTTCCGTGACATCCGTGACATCCGTGGCGTCCTCGGCGGACGAGCCGGTCGCGATCGTCGCCATGGGCTGCCGCTTCCCCGGCGCCGTCCGCACCCCGGACGACCTGTGGCGCCTCGTCGCCTCCGGCGCCGACGGCATCTCCGCCTTCCCCACCGACCGCGGCTGGGACCTCGACGCGCTCTACGACCCCGACCCCGGCCACACCGGCACCTCGTACGTGCGCGAAGGCGGTTTCCTCACCGGCGCGGCGGACTTCGACGCCGACTTCTTCGGCATCTCGCCGCGCGAGGCCATCGCCATGGACCCGCAGCAGCGGCTCCTGCTCACCATCACCTGGGAGGCCTTCGAACGCGCCGGCATCGACCCCACCGCGCTGCGCGGCACCCCGGCGGGCGTCTTCATCGGCCTCATGCAGCAGGACTACGCGGTACGCCTCCTGCCCCACATTCCCGAAGACGTCGAGGGCTTCCTCGGCACCGGCAACTCCGGCAGCGTCGTCTCCGGCCGCGTCGCCTACGCCTTCGGTCTCGAAGGCCCCGCCCTCACCATCGACACGGCGTGCTCGTCCTCCCTGGTGGCCCTGCACACGGCGGTGCAGTCGCTGCGCCGCGGCGAGTGCGCGCTCGCGGTCGCGGGCGGCGTCACCGTGATGTCGAGCCCCGAACTCTTCGTGGAGTTCAGCCGCCAGGGAGGCCTCGCCGCCGATGCCCGCTGCAAGTCCTTCGCGGCGGCCGCGGACGGCACCAGCTTCGGCGAAGGGGCCGGAGTGCTCGTCCTGGAGCGTCTGGCGGATGCCCGTCGCCACGGTCATCCGGTGCTCGCGGTGGTGCGGGGCAGCGCGGTGAACCAGGACGGCGCGAGCAACGGCCTGACGGCCCCGAACGGGCCGAGTCAGCAGCGGGTGATCCGTGCCGCCCTGGCGGACGCGGGCCTGTCGGCGAAGGACGTGGACGCGGTCGAGGCCCACGGCACGGGCACCACACTCGGCGATCCGATCGAGGCACAGGCCCTGCTGGCCACGTACGGCCAACAGCGCGTGCAGGGGCGGCCGTTGTGGCTGGGCTCCCTCAAGTCCAACATCGGCCACACCTCCGCGGCGGCCGGTGTCGCGGGTGTCATGAAGATGGTTCTGGCGATGCGGAACGGACTGCTGCCGCAGACCCTCCACGTCGACGAGCCCACCCCTCAGGTCGACTGGTCGACGGGCGAGGTGCGCCTGCTCGCCGAGGCACGAGCGTGGGAGACCGGCGGCGGACCGCGACGAGCCGGCGTCTCGTCGTTCGGCGTCAGCGGGACGAACGCGCACGTGATCGTGGAGGAGGTCCCGGAGGAGGTTGTTCCGGGGGTTTCCGAGGTGCGTGCGCCGGTGCCGTGGGTGTTGTCGGCGCGGTCGCCGCAGGCATTGCGGGTACAGGCGGAGCGGTTGCTTGAGATGTGCGGCGCGGACGACGTCCGGTTCGACGACGTCGCCCTGTCGCTGGCCGAGACCCGGGCCCGGCATGAGTACCGGGCGGTGGTGGCCGGTGGCCGCGAGCAACTGCTTGCTGGTGTGGGGGCGTTGGCGGTGGGTGAGCCGTCGGCGTTCGTGGTGGAGGGGCGGGCGTCGGTGTCCGGGGGGACGGTGTTCGTGTTCCCGGGGCAGGGGGCGCAGTGGGTGGGGATGGCCCGTGAGCTGCTCGCGGAGTCCGCGGACTTCGCGGGGTTCATGGGGGAGTGCGAGGCGGCTCTGGCGCCGTATGTGGAGTGGTCGCTGCTGGAAGTCGTGCGCTCGGGTGAAGGGCTTGAGCGGGTGGATGTGGTGCAGCCGGTGTTGTTCGCGGTGATGGTGTCTCTTGCGCGGTTGTGGCGGGTGTTCGGTGTGGTGCCGGATGCGGTGGTGGGGCATTCGCAGGGGGAGATCGCGGCGGCGGTGGTGTCCGGTGGTCTGTCGCTGGCTGATGGGGCGAGGGTGGTGGCGCTGCGCAGCCGGGCGATCGTGGGGCTGGCTGGGCAGGGCGGGATGGTGTCGCTTGCCCTGTCGCCGGCCGTGGTGGGGCAGTGGCTGGCCGCGTGGGGTGGGCGCCTTGCGGTGGCTGCTGTCAACGGGCCCACGGCGGTGGTGGTCTCCGGAGATCCCGATGCCTTGGACGAGCTGTTGGAGCGTTGTGAGAGGGAGGGCGTACGGGCGCGTCGGATCGATGTGGATTACGCCTCGCACTCGGTCCATGTGGAGCGCATCGAGGCCGAGCTGCTGGAGGTGTTGGACGGGGTCGAGCCGGTGGCCGGTGACATCCCTGTGTTCTCCACGGTGACCGGGGGCTGGCTGGACACCTCGGTGATGGACGCGCGGTATTGGTACAGCAATCTGCGCAGCACGGTTGCCTTCGAGCCCGCGATTCGGGCGCTCGCCAGCGAGGGTTTCGGGGCGTATGTGGAGGTCAGTCCGCACCCGGTGCTGACGGCTGCGGTGGAGGGCACGCTGGATGCGGCCGAGGCCAGCGCGCCCGTCTTCGGTACGTTGCGCCGTGAGGAGGGTGGTCTGGAGCGCATGCTCCTCGCGCTCGGCCAGGCCCACGCTCATGGGCTTCTTGTGGACTGGAAGCCGCTCTTCGAAGGCACCGGGGCCAGGCGTGTCGAACTGCCCACCTACCCCTTCCAGGAGCGTCGCCTCTGGCTGGACGTCCCGACCACCAGTTGGGACGTCGCCTCGGCAGGCCTCGGCACGACGGGGCATCCGCTGCTCGGGGCCGCCGTGGAGATCGCCGACACGGGTGAACTGCTGTGCACCGGACGGCTCTCGCGGCGTACGCATCCGTGGCTCGCCGAGCACGCCGTCCAGGGCGTCGCCCTGCTGCCCGGCACCGCCTTCCTGGAACTCGCGCTGCGCGCCGCTGCCGAAGCCGGATGCGGCGCCGTGGACGAACTCACCCTGGGGGCGCCCCTCGTGCTGCCGGAGGAGGGCGCTGTCCTCGTACAGGTGCGGCTCGGCGCGCCCGACGAGGACGGGCGGCGCGCGCTCGGCCTCTTCTCGCGAGCCGAACGCGACTGCTCGCCGGCCGAAGGGGAAGCCGACGGCGAGCAGCCGGCGTGGACGCCCCACGCCACCGGCACCGCCGCCCCCGCCGGGCGGCCCGCAGGACCCGCGCTGATCTCCTGGCCGCCGCCCGGCGCCGAAGCCGTGGACGTCGAGGACCTCTACGAGAGGTTCGCCGCCGCCGGGTACGCGTACGGGCCCACGTTCCAGGGCGTCCGCGCCGCCTGGGTGCGGGACGGCGAGGTCTGCGCCGAACTCGTCCTGGACGAGCGGCAGCACGCCGACGCGCCCGCGTACGCCGTGCACCCGGCGCTCCTCGACGCAGCCTTGCAGACGGCCGCGCTGCTGCCCGGCCGTGACGACACCGCGCGCCTGCCGTTCAGCTGGAACGACGTCACCGCGCACGCCGCCGGGGCCACGGCCCTGCGGGTGCGGCTCACCGCCGACGGGCCCGAGACCGTCGCCCTCGCCGTGTACGACCTGGCGGGACAGGAGGTCCTGTCGGCCGGTTCGCTCGTGCTGCGCCCCGTCGCGGCGGACGGGCCGCGGCCCGCGGGGCGGCACGGACAGGACGGGCTGCACCGGGTGGAGTGGCTGCCCGCGCCCGGCACCGACGAGCCTGTGACGGACGGGGATTGGGCGCGCCTGGAGGATCTTCGCGCCGCGCCCGACGCCGCCGTGCCCGCCCTGGTCGTCGCGGACTTCCCGTGGCCCGAGGGCGCCGACGGCCGCCGGGACGACGCCGCGGCTCTGCACACCGCCACCGCCCACTGCCTCGCGCTGGTGCAGGAGTGGCTCGCCGACGAGCGGTACGCCGACGCCACCCTCGCCCTCGTCACCCGCGGCGCGGTGCGCACCGCGCCCGGCGACCGCGCGGCCGCCCTGGCGCAGTCCGGCGTGTGGGGCCTCGTGCGGACCGCGCAGACCGAGCACCCCGGCCGGTTCGCGCTCGTGGACCTCGACGGGCTGCCGGAGTCCCACGAAGCCCTGCCCGCCGCGCTCGCGGTCGGCGAGAACCAAGTAGCCGTACGGCACGGCGAGGTGCTCGTGCCGCGGCTGCTCGCCGGGCCCGGCCGGGACACCCTCGTGCCGCCCGCGGGCGACGAGACGGCCTGGACGGTCGGGCTCGCAGGACCCGGGGCGGCCGACGGGCTCGCGGCCGTCCCCGCGCCCGCCGCCCTCGCGCCGCTCGGCGCGGGCGACGTCCGGGTCGCCGTCCGGGCCGCGGGCCTCAACTTCCACGACGTGGTGGTCTCCCTCGGCCTCGACCCCGACCAGGCGGTGCTCGGCAGCGAGGGAGCGGGCGTCGTCCTGGAGGTGGGCGCGGACGTCCACGACCTCGCGCCGGGTGACCGGGTGATGGGCGTCTTCGGCGGGTCCTTCGGGCCCACCGCCGTCGCCGACCGGCGCACCCTGGCCCGCGTCCCCTCCGGCTGGACCTTCGCGCAGGCCGCGTCGGTGCCGATCGTCTTCCTCACCGCCTACTACGGCCTGTTCGACCTGGGCGGCCTGCGGCGCGGCCAGTCCGTCCTGGTGCACGCGGCGGCGGGCGGCGTCGGCATGGCCGCCGTACAGCTCGCCCGGCACGCCGGGGCCGAGGTGTACGGCACCGCGAGCCCCGCCAAGTGGGACGTGCTGCGCGGCTCGGGCCTCGACGACGAGCACATCGCGTCCACGCGCACCCTCGACTTCGCCGAGCGGTTCCTCGACGCCACCGGGGGCCGCGGCGTGGACGTCGTACTGGACTGTCTGGCACGGGAGTTCGTGGACGCGTCCCTGCGGCTGCTGCCGCGCGGCGGCCGGTTCGTGGAGATGGGCAAGACGGACGTGCGCGACGCCGACGAGGTGGCCCGCGACCACCCCGGCGTGCGCTACCGGGCCTTCGACCTGATGGAGGCCGGCGCGGAGCGCGTCGGCGCCATGCTCGCCGAGGTCCTGGCCCTGTTCGAGCGGGGCGTCCTCACGCCGCTGCCCGTCACCTGCTGGGACCTGCGACAGGCCCCGCAGGCCTTCCGGCACCTGAGCAAGGCCCGGCACATCGGCAAGAACGTCCTGACCCTGCCCGCACCCCTCGACCCCGACGGCACCGTCCTGATCACCGGCGGCACCGGCACCCTCGGCGGGCTCGTCGCCCGTCACCTGGCCACCACGCACGGCGTAAGCCATCTGCTCCTGACCGGCCGCAGCGGGATGGACGCCCCGGGCGCCGACCGGCTGGTGCGCGACCTCGCCGACGCGGGCGCCCACGTGACCGTCACGGCCTGTGACGCGGGCGACCGCGCCGCGCTCGCCGCGCTCCTCGCGGACATCCCCGACGCACACGCCCTGACCGGCGTCGTGCACGCCGCGGGGGTACTCGACGACGCCACCGTCACCGCGCTCACCCCGGAGCGGCTCGACCGCGTGCTCACGCCCAAGGCGGACGCCGCGCTCGCCCTGCACGAACTGACCCGCGACCACGACCTGGCGGCCTTCGTGCTCTTCTCCTCGGGCGCGGCGCTCCTCGGCGGCGCAGGACAGGCCAACTACGCCGCCGCCAATGCCGCCCTCGATGCCCTGGCCGCCGCCCGCCGCGCCGAGGGACTGCCCGCCGTGTCCGTCGCCTGGGGCATGTGGCAGGAGCGCAGCGCCCTGACCGGGCACCTCACCGACGCCGACGTACGCAAGATGGCACGCGGCGGCATCGGGGCCCTCACCACCGACGCGGCCCTCGCGCTCTTCGACGCGGCCCTGACCGCGGCACAGCCGCACGTCCTGGCCGCCGCCGTCGACACCGCCGCGCTGCGGGCGACCGCCGCCACCGGCTCCCCCCTGCCGCCGCTGCTCAGCGCTCTCGTACGGGCTCCACGGCGCGCCACCGCACCCGGCCCGGCCACCGCGCAGGCCGGGCCCTCGCTCGCCGCACAGCTGGCGGACCTGGCGCCGGCTGAGGCACACCGCGTCCTGCTCGACCTGGTGCGCGGCCACGCAGCCGCCGTCCTCGGCCACGCCTCCACCGACCTGGTCGCAGGGGCAAGGCCGTTCAAGGACCTGGGCTTCGACTCCCTCACCGGGGTCGAACTCCGCAACCGGCTCGCCTCCGTCACCGCGACGCGGCTGCCCGCCGCGCTCGTCTTCGACCATCCCACGCCCGAGGCGCTCGCCCGTCACCTGGCCGAGCGGCTGCTCACCGACCCCGGCGGCGCAGCGGCCGGGCCGCCCGGAGCGGCCGAACTCGACCGCCTCGACGCGCTCGTCGCCGAACTGGCCGACGCCGGGCCCGACGGCGCGGGGCGGCGCACCGACCTCGCCCGGCGGCTGCGCGGTGCCCTCGCGTGCCTCGAACCCACCACGGACGACGGCGCGGAGCGCGGCGGCCCGGAGACCTCCGACGCCATCGAGTCCGCCACCAACGAAGAGATCTTCGACCTGATCGACAAGGAGCTGGGCATCTCGTGAGTCCCGTCCAGACCGCGCCGTCCCGACGCACCCATGGAGGGGCCCGGTGAGCAAGCAGCACCAGAACACCCAGAACACCCAGAACACCCAGAACACCCAGAGCGGCCAGAGCGGCCAGAGCGGCCAGAGCGGCCAAGGCTCCCACGGCGAGCAGAAGCTGCGCGACTACCTCAACCGCGTCACCATCGACCTGCGCGACACCCGCCGACGGCTGCGCGAGGCCGAGGCCAGGAGCCACGAGCCGATCGCCGTCGTCTCCATGAGCTGCCGCTTCCCCGGCGGCGTCCGCACCCCGGAGGAACTGTGGGAGCTGCTCGTCGCGGGCCGCGACACCGTCACCGGCGTGCCCGGCGACCGCGGCTGGGACACCGAGCGGCTCAGCGCGGGGGGCGTGCCCTGCCGGGGTGCGTTCATCGACGGCGCCGCCGACTTCGACGCCGAGTTCTTCGCGGTGTCCCCGCACGAGGCCGTGGCCATGGACCCGCAGCAGCGGCTGCTGCTCCAGGCCGCCTGGGAGGTCATCGAGCGCGCGGGCATCGACCCGGCCTCGCTGCGCGCCACCCGCACCGGCGTGTTCGCCGCCGCCATCGACCAGGGCTACGCCCAGCTCGGCACCGGCGCGCCCGAGACCGTGCGGGGCTTCTTGATGACCGGCAACTCGATGAGCGTCATGTCCGGGCGCGTCGCCTACGCGCTCGGCCTCGAAGGGCCCGCCGTCACCGTCGACACCGCCTGCTCGGCTTCGCTCGTCGCCCTGCACCAGGCGGCGCGGGCCCTGCGCAACGACGAGTGCTCACTGGCCCTGGTCGGCGGCGTCACCGTGATGTCGCGGCCGTCCGTGTTCACCGAGTTCAGCCGCCAGGGCGCCATGTCCGCGGACGGCCGCTGCAAGCCCTTCTCGGCCTCCGCCGACGGCACCGGCTGGGGCGAGGGCGTGGGCATGCTGCTCCTGGAGCGCCTCTCCGACGCCCGCCGGGGCGGCCACCCCGTCCTCGCCGTCCTGCGCGGCTCCGCCGTCAACCAGGACGGCGCGAGCAACGGCCTCACCGCCCCCAACGGCCCCTCCCAGCGGCGCGTCATCCAAGCCGCCCTCGCCGACGCCGGTCTCGCGGCGAAGGACGTCGACGCCGTGGAGGCCCACGGCACCGGTACCACCCTCGGCGACCCCATCGAGGCCGACGCGCTGCTCGCCACCTACGGACGTGGCCGGCCCGCCGAACAGCCGCTGTGGCTCGGCTCCCTGAAGTCCAACATCGGCCACACCCAGGCCGCCGCCGGGGTCGCGGGCGTCATCAAGACGGTCCTCGCCCTGCGCCACGGGCTGCTGCCCCGCTCCCTGCACATCACCGAGCCGACGCCGCACGTGGACTGGACCGAGGGCGCCGTCGCGCTCCTGACGAAGGCGCGGGAGTGGCCCGCGACGGGCAGGCCGCGGCGCGCGGGCGTCTCGTCCTTCGGCATGAGCGGCACCAACGCCCACGTCATCCTGGAACAGGCACCCGAGGCCCCGGAGCAGACCGGTGCCCTGGAACAGGCCCCCGAGCCCTCCGAGCGGGCCCCCGAGCCGACCCCGCACGCGGCGGCAGGGGAGACGGCTCACCCCGCCGTCCCGTGCCTGCTCTCGGGGCGCACCGCCGCCGCCCTGCGCGACCAGGCCGTACGCCTCAAGGCGCGCGTCGCGGCCGACCCCGACGCCCGCCCCGTCGACATCGGCCACGCGCTCGCCACCACGCGCACGGCCTTCGCGCACCGGGCCGCCGTGACGGTGGCAGACCGCGCCGAACTCCTCGACGCGCTCACGGAGGTCGCCCGGAACCCGGACGCCGGCGTGACCGGTGTCGCCGAGCCCGCGCCCGGACGGATCGCCCTGGTCTTCCCCGGACAGGGCTCCCAGTGGCCCGGCATGGGCCGCGAACTGCTCGACACCGCACCGGAGTTCGCCCACTCCATGGCCGCCTGCGAGGAGGCGCTCGCCCGCCACGTGGACTGGTCGCTGCGCGACGTCGTCCGCGGCGCGCCCGGCGCGGCGCCGCTCGACCGGGTCGACGTCGTCCAGCCCGCCCTCTTCGCCACGATGGTGTCCCTGGCCGCGCTCTGGCGCTCCTGGGGCGTCGAGCCGGACGCCGTGGTCGGACACTCGCAGGGCGAGATCGCCGCCGCCGTGGTGGCGGGCGCGCTCTCCCTGGAGGACGGGGCGAAGGTCGTCGCCCTGCGCAGCCGCGCCATCGCCGCGCTCGCGGGCGACGGCGGCATGGTCTCCCTCGCCGTACCGCGCGAGCGGGCCGACGAGCTGATCGCCCCATGGGCCGGGCGCCTCTCCGTCGCCGCGCTCAACGGACCCGCCGCCGTGGTCGTCTCCGGCGACGCGGCGGCCCTCGCCGAGCTGACCGCGGCCTGCGCGGCGCGCGAGATCCGCGCCCGTACGATCCCCGTCGACTACGCCTCGCACTCCGCGCACATGGAGCGCGTCGAGGACGAGGTCCGCACGGCCCTCGCCGACATCACCCCGGCAGCCTCCCGCACCCCCCTCTTCTCCACCGTCACGGGGGAGTGGCTGGACACCACGACCATGGACGCCGCGTACTGGTACCGCAACCTCCGCCGGACCGTGCGCTTCGCCCCCGCGGTGCGCGCCCTCGCCGAGCAGGGCCACGGGGTGTTCCTCGAAGTGTCCCCGCACCCGGTCCTCACCGCCGCCGTCCAGGACACCGCCGAGGCGGCGGGCGCCGCCGACCCCGTCGTCACCGGCACCCTCCGCCGCGACGAAAGCGGCACCCGCCGCGCCCTCGCTTCCGCCACCGAACTGTGGGTACGAGGCGTCCCGGTGGACTGGCGCAAGGTGTACGAGGGCCGGGGCGCCCGGCGCGTCGAGCTGCCCACCTACCCCTTCCAGCAGCGCCGCCACTGGCTCACGCCCGCCGCGCCGCCGCCCGCCGACGGCGACACGGACTTCTGGGACCTGGTCGAACGCGGCGACGTGACGGAGGCCGCCACCGCCCTCGCCGTCGACGCCGCACCGCTCCGCGAGGTCCTGCCCGCCCTCGGCCACTGGCGCCGCCGCGCCACGAAGGACACGTACGACAACTGGCGTTACCGCGTCGACTGGCACCCCGTCCCCGACCCGGCGGCCCCCGCGCTCGCAGGCACCTGGCTGGTGCTCGTGCCCGAGGGGCACGAGGCACACGAGACGGTGCGTGCCCTGCGCGCGCACGGGGCGGACGTCCTCACGGCCCAGGTCGCCGCGGCCGGCGAGGACGGCGACCCGAGCGGTACGGCCGACCGCACCCGCCTCGCCGACACCGTCAGCGCCGCCGCCGACGGGCGCCCCCTCGCCGGGATCCTCTCCCTGCTCGGGCTCGACGACCGGCCGCACGCCCGCTGCCCGGGCCTCCCCGCCGGCACCGCCCTCACCCTCGCCCTCGTGCAGGCGCTCGGGGACCTCGGGACCGGCGCGCCCCTGTGGTGCGCCACCCGCGGCGCCGTCTCCACGGGGGCGGGCGACCAGGTCACCGCGCCCGCCCAGGCGCAGGTGTGGGGCACCGGCATGGTCGCCGCGCTCGAACACCCGCGCCGCTGGGGCGGCCTCGTGGACCTGCCCGATGTGCTCGACGCCCGCGCCGGTGACCGGCTGTGCGCCGCGCTCGCAGGCGTCGACGGCGAGGACCAGCTCGCGGTGCGCGCGGGCGGCCTGTTCGCCCGGCGGCTCGTCCGCGCGGCACGGCCCGCCGCCCGCCCCCGCCGCACCTGGAAGCCCCGCGGCACGGTCCTGCTCACCGGCGGCACCGGCGCCCTCGGCCCCCACCTGGCCCGCTGGCTCGCCCGCGGCGGCGCCGACCACCTGGTCATGCCCGGACGGCGCGGGGCCGATGCCCCCGGAGCCGCCGAACTGGCCGCCGAGATGGCTGAGTTCGGCACCCGGCTCACCCTGCCCGGCTGCGACCTCGCGGACCGCGCCCAGGTCGAGCGGCTCCTGGCAGGCCTCGACGAGGCCGGCACCCCCGTCACCGCCGTCGTCCACGCCGCCGCGTACATCGCGCTCGCGCCGCTGGACACCATCCCCGTCGAGGCGTACGAGCGTGTCGTCGCGGCCAAGGCCGCGGGCGCCGCCCACCTCGACGCGCTCCTCGACCGCGAACTCGACGCGTTCGTGCTGTTCTCCTCCATCGCGGGCGTGTGGGGCAGCGGCGACCACGGCGCGTACTCCGCGGCCAACGCCCACCTCGACGCCCTCGCACAGCACCGGCGCGGCCGCGGCCTGACCGCCACCACCGTCGACTGGGGCATCTGGCGGGCCGAGAACCCCTGGGCGCCACCCGCCGACGGCGCGGACGCCGACCTGTTCAACCTCGAGGACCACGGGCTGCCCCGCATCGACCCCGAGCGGGCGCTCGGCGCCCTCCAGCAGATCCTCGACGACGACGAGACGCTCGTGACCGTCGCCGACGTCGACTGGGAGCAGTTCGCCCCGGTGTTCACCTCCGGCCGCCCCAGCCCGCTCCTGAAGGGCGTCGCCGAAGCCCGCCGCGCCCTTGCCGGGCAGGAGGGCGACGCCCACGCCCCGGCCGCCGCCGAGCTGCGCCGCGACCTCACCGCGCTGCGCCGCCCTGCCGAGCGGACCCGGCTGCTCATCGGCCTCGTGCGCAGGCACGCCGCCGCCGTACTCGGCCACGAGTCCGCCGACGCCGTGCCGCCCGGCAAGGCCTTCCAAGAGCTGGGCTTCGCGTCCCTGACGGCTGTGGAACTCCGCAACCGGCTCAACAAGGCGACCGGCCTCCGCCTGCCGTCGACCCTCGTCTTCGACCACCCCTCGGCCACCGCCCTCGCCGCCCACCTGGAACACCGGCTGCTCGGCGCGGACGAGGCGGAGCAGGACGCGCAGCGGCAAGCGGCACAGGAGACCCGCCCGACCGGCCCGGCAGCCGCCGACGAACCCATCGCCGTCGTCTCCATGGGCTGCCGCCTGCCCGGCGGCATCACCACGCCCGAAGAGCTGTGGCGGCTCCTGGCAGACCGCGGCGACGCCGTCACCGAATTCCCCACCGGCCGGGGCTGGGACCTCGACGCGCTCTACGACCCCGCCCCGGAGAACCCGGGCACCGTCACCACCCGGCACGGCGGATTCCTGCACGACGCCGCCGACTTCGACGCCGACTTCTTCGGCGTCTCGCCCCGCGAGGCCCTCGCCATGGACCCGCAGCAGCGCCTCCTCCTGGAGACCTCCTGGGAGGCCCTGGAGCGCGCGGGCCTGGACCCGCAGACCCTGCGCGGCAGCCGCACCGGCGTCTTCACCGGCGTCAACTACAGCGACTACGCCTCCGCCGTGGCCCGCTCCACCGAGGGCGAGGGCCATCTGCTCACCGGCAGCGCGCCCAGCGTGGTCTCCGGCCGCGTCGCCTACACCCTGGGCCTGGAGGGGCCCGCGGTCACCGTCGACACCGCCTGCTCCTCCTCGCTGGTCGCCCTCCACCTGGCGGCCCGCGCGCTGCGCGCGGGCGACTGCTCGCTCGCCCTGGTGGGCGGCGTCGCCGTGATGGCCACGCCCGGCGCCCTCGTCAGCTTCTCGCGGCAGCGGGGCCTGGCTGCCGACGGCCGCTGCAAGGCGTTCGCGGACACCGCCGACGGCATGGGCATGGCCGAGGGCGCCGGCGTACTCCTCGTCGAGCGGCTGAGCGACGCCCGCCGGAACGGCCACCCCGTCCTCGCCGTCCTGCGCGGCTCCGCCGTGAACCAGGACGGCGCGAGCAACGGCCTCTCCGCGCCCAACGGACCGAGCCAGCAGCGCGTCATCCGCGCCGCGCTCGCCGACGCGGGCCTCTCCGGCAAGGACGTCGACGTCGTGGAGGCCCACGGCACCGGCACCACCCTCGGCGACCCCATCGAGGCCCAGGCGCTCCTCGCCACCTACGGCCAGGACCGGCCGGGCGGGCGCCCCCTCCTCATCGGCTCCCTGAAGTCCAACATCGGCCACACGCAGGCCCTCTCGGGTGTCGCGGGCGTCATGAAGACGGTCCTGGCCCTGCGCCACGCCACCGTCCCCGCCACGCTCCACGCCGACCGGCCCACCACCCATGTGGACTGGACCGAGGGCGACGTCGCGCTGGTGACCGAGGCCGCGGAGTGGCCCGACACGGGCCGGCCGCGCCGCGCGGGCGTCTCCTCCTTCGGCCTCAGCGGCACCAACGCCCACGTCGTCCTGGAACAGGCCCCGGAGCCCGACGAATCGGCGCCCGAACGGTCCCGCACCGCCCCGGCCTTGCCCTGGGTCCTGTCGGCCAGGTCCGCCGACGCCCTGCGCGACCAGGCCGGCCGGCTGCTCCGGCACCTGACGGACACGGGCGCGCCGCAGGCGGACCCGGACGCACAGGCGGACCCGGACGCACAGGTAGGCCCGGACGCACAGGCAGGCCCCGGCACGCAGGCAGCCCCCAGCACCCAGGCGGGCACGCCCGACGCCGCGGACGTCGCCCTCTCCCTCGCCGGCCGCACGGCCTTCCCCCACCGCGCCGTCCTCGTCGGCGGCCACGACCGGCTGCTACCCGCCCTGCGGGAGTGGGCCACCGGCGGCGCCCCCGCCGCGAGCGGCGTCGCGGACCCCGACGGGCGCACCGTCCTGATGTTCCCCGGCCAGGGCTCGCAGTGGACCGGCATGGCCCGGCACCTCGTCGACGAGTCACCGGAGTTCGCCGACGCCCTGCACGCCTGCGCGGCCGCGCTCGCCCCGCACGTCGAGTGGTCCCTGCTCGACGCCGTGCGCGAGGGCACCGGCCTGGACCGCGTCGACGTGGTGCAGCCCGTTCTGTTCGCCGTGATGGTGTCGCTCGCCCGGCTGTGGCACGCGTACGGCGTGGTCCCGGACGCCGTCGTCGGGCACTCCCAGGGCGAGATCGCCGCCGCCGTGGTGGCGGGCGCGCTCACCCTGGAGGACGGGGCGAAGGTCGTCGCCCTGCGCAGCCGCGCGCTCGCCCGGCTCGCCGGGCACGGCGGCATGGTCTCGCTCGCGGTGTCCGCGGAGCGGGCCGCCGAACGGATCGCCGCCTGGGGCGCCCGCCTGTCGGTCGCGGCCGTCAACGGCCCCTCGGCCGTGGTGGTCTCCGGCGACGCGGACGCCTTGGACGAACTCCTGGAGATGTGCGCGGCCGACGGCGTCCGGGCCCGCCGCGTCGACGTCACCTACGCCTCCCACTGCGCCCACATGGACGGCCTCGAAGCCGAACTCCTGAGCGCGCTCAAGGACATCGAGCCCGCCACCGCCGACGTCCCGCTGTACTCCACGGTCACGGACGGCTGGCTGGACACGGCCACGATGGACGCCCGCTACTGGTACGCCAACCTCCGCCGCACCGTGGGCTTCGAGTCCGCGGTGCGCGCCCTCGCCGAGGCCGGGTACCGCACGTACATCGAGGTCAGCCCGCACCCGGTGCTCACCCCCGCGGTCGAGGAGACCCTGGAGTCCGCGGGCATCGACGCCGCCGTGCTCGGGACACTGCGGCGCGACGAGGGCGGCATGGAGCGCATGCTCCTGTCCCTCGGCGCTGCCTGGGCCCACGGCGCCCCCGTGGACTGGGCGCCGCTCTTCGCGGGCACCGGCGCGCGCCGCGTCGACCTGCCCACGTACGCCTTCCAGCACCGGCCCTACTGGGCCGTGCCCGGCCCCGAGACCGCCGCCGACGTCACCGCCGCGGGCCTCGGCAGCACCGGCCACCCCCTCCTCGGGGCGGCCTTCGAGGTCGCCGAGACCGGCGAGATCCTGCTGAGCGGCCGGATCTCAATCCGCAGCCATCCCTGGCTCGCCGACCACGCCGTGGCCGACGTCGTCCTGCTGCCCGGCGCCGCCTTCGTCGACCTCGCGGTGCGCGCGGGCGACGAGGCCGGCTGCCCGGTCGTGGAGGAACTCACCCTCCAGGCGCCCCTGGTGCTGCCCCCGTCCGGCGGCGTCCGGCTCCAGGTGCGGGTCGGCGCCCCGGACGCCACCGGGCGTCGCGCCCTGGACGTGCACGCGCGGCCGGAGGACGCCGTCGACGCCCCGTGGACAGCGCACGCCACCGGCGTCCTGGCCGAAGCCGCCGGGCAGGACGCGCCGGTGACCGGCGGGAGCTGGCCCCCGCCCGGCGCCGAGCCGGTCCCCGTCGACGACCTGTACGCGCGCTTCGCCGCGTCCGGCTACGGCTACGGCCCGGCCTTCCAGGGGCTGCGCGCGGCCTGGCGGCGCGGCCAGGACCTGTTCACCGAGGTGCGCCTCGACCAGGACCAGCACACGGCCGCCGCCGCCTTCGGCCTCCACCCCGCCCTGCTCGACGCGGCGCTCCAGGGCCTGTGGCTCGCGCCCGGCCCGGCGGCCAAAACGGGCCTCGCACCGGGCACCGCGCGGCTGCCGTTCGCCTGGACGGGCGTCACCCTGCACGCCTCCGGTGCCACCGAGCTGCGGGTGCGCCTGGCCCAGGACGGTGACGGCTCGGTGTCCCTCACCGCGAGCGACCCCTCGGGCCGCCCGGTGGCCACGGTCACCGGGCTCGCCGTACGCCCCGTCGACGTCGACGCCCTGCGCACCGCCACCGCACCGGCGGGGAACGACTCCCTGTACCGCCTGGAGTGGACCCCCGTGCCCACCCTGGCCACCGACCGCACCCCGCCCGCCCGCTGGGCCGCGCTCGGCCCCGGCGCGCCGCTGCCCGACACCTACCCGGACCTCGCGGGCCTCGCCGCGGCCGTCGACGGGGGCCTGCCCGCGCCCGACGTCGTCCTCGTACCGTGCCCCGAGGCCGACGGCGACGACGCGACCGCCGTACGGACCCTCGTACGCGACACCCTCGCGCTCCTCCAGGCCTGGCTCGCGGACGACCGGTTCGATGACGCCCGCCTGGTGTTCCTCACCCGCGGGGCCGTGCGCACCGGGCCGGGCGACGACGTGAGCGACCCGGCGGCCGCGGCGGTGCGCGGCCTGCTGCGCTCCGCCCAGTCCGAGCACCCCGACCGCTTCGTCCTCGCCGACACGCCGGACCACGACGCCCTGCTCACGCTCCTTCCGGGCGCCCTGGACCTGGACGAGCCCCAACTGGCCGTACGCGGGGGAGAGGTGCTGGTCGCCCGGCTCGCCCGGGTGGGGACAGAGGCGGGCGCCGACGAGGGCCCGGTGCCGCTCGACCCCGGCGGCACCGTCCTCGTCACCGGCGCGGGCGGGGCGCTCGGCGGGCTCGTGGCCCGGCACCTCGCGGCCCGGCACGGCGTGCGCCATCTGCTCCTGGCCGGACGGCGCGGCGCCGGCACGCCGGGGGCCGACGCGCTCCTCGCCGACCTGCGTGAGCTGGGCGCGGACGCGGAGTTCGCGGCCTGCGACGTCGCCGATCCGGCCGCCGTGGCCCAGCTCGTCTCCGGCGTGCCCGCCACGCGCCCGCTGACGGCCGTCGTGCACGCCGCGGGCGTCCTCGACGACGGGGTCCTCGCCGCGCTCACGCCCGAGCGCGTCGACCGCGTCCTGCGGCCCAAGGTGGACGCCGCCCTCGCCCTGCACGAGGCGACGCGCGGCCTGCCGCTGTCCGCCTTCGTCCTCTTCTCCTCCGCCGCGGGCGTCATCGGCAACGCGGGCCAGGCCAACTACGCGGCCGCCAACGCCTACCTGGACGCCCTGGCCCAGCGCCGCCGCGCCGCGGGCCTGCCCGCCCAGTCCCTCGCCTGGGGCCTGTGGGAGCAGCGCGGCGACATGACCGGCACACTCGACGCGACAGGGCTGCGGCGGATGACCCGCGGCGGCGTCGCCGCGCTCTCCGACGCCCAGGGGCTCGCGCTGTTCGACGCCGCGCTGCGCCGCGACGACGCCCTGCTCGTACCCGTGCGCCTCGATGCCGCCCGGCTGCGGGCGGTCGCCGCGAACGGCACCGTGCCGCCGCTCCTGCGCGGCCTCGTCCGCGCCTCCCGGCCCACCGCCGCCGGCACCGACGCACGACAAGCGGCCTCCCTGCGCGAACAGTTGGCGGACCTCGGCGCCGGAGAGCGCCGCGAGCGCGTCGAAGACCTCGTACGGTCCCGCGTCGCCGACGTCCTCGGGCACGGCGGACCGGACGCGATCGACCCGGAACAGGCCTTCAAGGACCTCGGGTTCGACTCCTTGACGGCCGTCGACCTGCGCAACCGCCTCAACGCGGCCACCGGGCTCCGCTTGCCCGCGACCCTCGTCTTCGACCACCCCACACCGGCTGCCGCGGCCGCGTACGTGACCGCGCGTCTCGCCCCGGCCTCCGCGCCCGACGCCCCCGGGCGCCCGGACGGCGACCGAGAACTCCAGCGGCGCCTCGCTGCCGTCCCCGTCGCCCGGCTGCGCGAGGCCGGACTCCTGGAGGCGGTACTCCGGCTCACCGAAACCGGAACCGGAACCGGAACCGAAGCCGGCCCCGAGGCGCGCGGGACCGGAGCGGACCGGCCCGACGACCCCGACGCGATCCGGGAGATGGAACTGGACGGCCTCGTGCGGATGGCACTGGGCGGCGGCGATCGTGCCTGACCCGGCGCGGAAGGAAGGGAAGAACATGTCCACCGACCCCCAGGTGGTGGAGGCCCTGCGAGCCTCCCTCCTCGACAATCAGCGGCTGCGCGGGGAGAACCGCAGGCTCGCCGCCGAGTCCCGCGAGCCGGTCGCCGTGGTGGCGATGAGCTGCCGCTACCCCGGCGGCGTCCGCTCGCCCGAAGACCTGTGGGACCTGCTCGTCAAGGAGCGCGACGCCGTCACCGCCTTCCCCGCCGACCGCGGCTGGGACCTCGACGCCGTCTACGACGACGACCCGGACGCGCCCGGGACCTCGTACACCCGCGAGGGCGGCTTCCTCCACGACGCCTGCGCCTTCGACCCCGGCTTCTTCGGGATATCCCCGCGCGAGGCCCTCGCCATGGACCCGCAGCAGCGCCTCCTCCTGGAGACCTCCTGGGAGGCGATCGAGCGTGCCGGGATCGACCCGCTGACCCTCAAGGGCAGCCGCACCGGCGTCTACGCGGGCGTCATCTACAGCGAGTACGGCTCCCGCCTCGACCGCGTCCCCGACGAACTCGAAGCCTTCCTCGGCACCGGGTCCATCGCCAGCGTCGCCTCCGGCCGCGTCGCCTACACCCTGGGCCTGGAAGGGCCCGCGGTCACCCTCGACACCGCCTGCTCCTCCTCCCTGGTCGCCCTCCACCTGGCCTGCCAGGCCCTGCGGGCGGGCGACGCCACCCTGGCCCTGGCGGGCGGCGTGACCGTGATGGCCACGCCCGGCCTCTACGTCGGCTTCAGCAGGCAGCGCGGCCTCGCGCCCGACGGGCGCAGCAAGTCCTTCTCCGCCGCCGCCGACGGCGCGGGCTTCGGCGAGGGCGCGGGCATGGTCCTCCTGGAGCGCCTGTCCGACGCCCGCCGCAACGGCCACCCCGTCCTCGCCGTGATCCGGGGCTCCGCCGTCAACCAGGACGGCGCCAGCAACGGCATGACAGCGCCCAACGGCCCCGCCCAGGAGCGCGTCATCCGGCAGGCCCTCGACAACGCCGGGCTCACCCCCGCCGACGTCGACGCCGTCGAGGCGCACGGCACCGGCACCGTCCTCGGCGACCCCATCGAGGCCCAGGCCCTGCTCGCCACCTACGGGCAACAGCGGCCCGCGGACCGGCCGTTGCGAGTCGGCTCGCTCAAGTCCAACCTCAGCCACACCCAGGCCGCCGCGGGCGTCGGCGGCGTCATCAAGACGGTCCTCGCCCTGCGCCACGGCCTGCTGCCGCGCACCCTGCACATCGACCGGCCGACCCCGCAGGTCGACTGGACCGAAGGCGCCGTCTCGCTGCTCACCGCCGCCACGCCGTGGCCCGCGACGGACCGCCCGCGCCGCGCCGGTGTGTCCTCCTTCGGAGCCAGCGGCACCAACGCCCACGTCGTCCTGGAACAGGCCCCCGAGGACCCGGCGGAGGAACGCGAACCGTACGAGGGCCCCGTGGCCTGGCCGCTCTCCGCCAAGGGCGCGGCGGCCCTGCGCGGCCAGGCCGCCGCCCTGCACGCCCACGTCCTGGCCGACCCCGCCCTCCGCCCCGCCGACATCGGCCTCTCCCTGGCGACCGGGCGCTCCCGGTTCGCCCACCGTGCCGTCGTCGTGGGCGCCGACCGGGGCGAACTCCTCGACGGACTCGGCGCCCTCGCACGCGGCGAGCTGCTCACCGACGGCGCCACGGGCACCGCGCCGCGCGGCGGCCGCAAGGCCGTCTTCGTCTTCCCCGGCCTCGGCGCCCAGTGGCCCGGCATGGCGGCAGACCTCCTCGACGCGTCCCCCGTCTTCGCCGCCCGCGTCGCCGCGTGCGAGCGCGCCTTCGCCCCGCACCTGGACTGGTCGCTCGGCGCGGTCCTCCGCGGTGAGGAGGGCGCGCCGTCCCTGGACGGCGTGGAGGTCCTGCAACCCGCGCTGTTCGCGGTGATGGTCTCGCTGGCCGAGGTGTGGCGCGCGTACGGCGTCGAGCCCGCCGCGGCCGTCGGCCACAGCCAGGGCGAGGTCGCCGCGGCCTGCGTCGCGGGGGCCCTCACCCTGGAGGACGCCGCCCGGATCGTCGCCCTGCGCAGCCGCGCCCTGGCCGGCGTCACCGGCGGGGGCGGCATGGCCACCTTGATGATGTCCGGGGAGGAGGCCGAGGAACTGCTCGCCGCGCGCGGCGGCGAGGTGTCGGTCGCGGCGGTCAACGGCCCGCGCGTCGTGGTCGTCGCGGGCCCCGCGCCCGCCGTCCACGCCCTCGTCACCGACCTGTCCCGGCAGGGCCTCATGGCCTGGAACATCCCGGTCGACTACGCGTCCCACTCCGGCGCGGTCGACGCCGTGCGTGACGAACTGCGCGGGGCGCTCGCGGACATCGCCCCGCGCACCCCCGCGATCCCGCTGCTCTCCGCCGTCGACGCCCACTGGCTGACCGCCGACGACCTCACCGCCGATTACTGGTACCGCAACCTGCGCGAACCCGTCCGCTTCCACCCGGCCGTGCGCCACCTCCTCGACACGGGCCACCGCACCTTCGTCGAGGTGAGCCCGCACCCCACGCTCACGTACGGCATCGCGGACACGGCCGCCGACGCGGGCGCCACCGACGTCGAGGTCGTCACCACCCTGCGCCGCGACGAGGGCGGCCCGCGCCGCCTGCTGCTCGCCCTGGGCGAGGCGTACGCGGCGGGGCTCCCCGTCGACTGGCGGCCCGCGTACGAGAACACCGGCGCGCGCCGCGCCGACCTGCCCACCTACGCCTTCCAGCGGCAGCGCTACTGGCTCGACGCACCCGCCCCGGCCGGCGACCCGGCGTCCACGGGGCAGCGCGACGCCCGGCACCCCCTGCTCGGCGGGGCCGTCGACCTGCCGCACGACGGCGGCACCCTCCTCACCGGCCGCCTCTCGGTGGCCGCCCACCCCTGGCTCGCCGACCACGCCGTCGCCGGTACGGTCCTGCTGCCCGGCGTGGCCTTCTTGGAGATGGCCGCCCACGCCGGCGCCCTGCTCGGCTGCGCACAGGTCGAGGAGCTGACCCTGGCGGCGCCGCTGCTCCTGCCCGACGGGGACGAGGCGGCGCGCGGCGTCCAACTGCGGCTCACCGTGGGCCCGGCGGACCCGGAGGGCCGACGCTCGCTCGCCTTCCACTCCCGGCCCGAGGACGCGGCGACGGACGAGCCCTGGACCCAGCACGCCAGTGGCGGGCTCGCACCCGCCCCGGCGGATCACGCGGGCCCCGAGGAGACGTCCTGGCCACCGGCGGGCGCCGTACCGCTGGACGTCGACGGCCTGTACGACGCCATGGCCTCGCGGGGCGTGGAGTACGGCCCCGCCTTCCGGGGGCTGCGTGCGGCCTGGGGGCAGGGAGACGCGGTCTTCGCCGAAGTGGCGCTGCCCGACGGGACGCCGGACGTGTTCGCCGCGGCCCACCCCGCCGTTCTCGACGCCGCCCTCCAGACGGCCGGGCTGCGGCCCGTGGACACCACGGGGAGCGCCGTACCGCTGCCGTTCGCGTGGAGCCGGGTCACCCTCGGCCCGGCCGCCGGACACACCCTGCGCGTGACCCTGCGCCCCGAGGGGGACGACGCGGTGACGGTGCGCGCCACCGCCGAAGACGGGCAACTCGTCGCCTCTGTCGGCTCGTTGATCCTGCGGGCGGCCTCGCCCGCCGGGCTGCCCGCCGTCGACCGCTCGCTGTATCGCGTCGACTGGACGCCGGTCGACCGCCCCGGCACACCCGTGCCCGTGCCCGCGTCTGCGGCCGGGGCGCGCTGGGCACTCCTCGGGGAGCGCGACCCGCGGCTCCTGCCGGACGGTTTCGCGGCGGAGTCGTACCCCTCCGGGGCCGACGCGGTCCTGCTGCCCTGCCCGCCGCGCGGCGCGGCCGAAGGGCCCGAGGCCGTGCACGCGGCCACGGCGGCCGTCCTGGAGCGGCTGCGCGCCTGGCTGGCGGACAGCTCGCCCCGGTCGGGCCCGCTGGTCGTCCTCACCCGGGGCGCGGCCGGACCCGGCTCCGGGCCCGTGGACCTGCCCGGCGCCGCCGTCTGGGGGCTGCTGCGCGCGGCCCAGCTCGAACACCCCGGCCGGTTCGTCCTCCTGGACAGCGAAGACCCGGACGCCACGGCCGCGGCCCTGCCCGCCGTCCTCGCCGCCGACGAGCCCCAGCTCGCTCTCCGCGACGGCGTGCTGTACGCGCCGAGGCTCGCCCGGGCGGCGGCCCCCAGGAGCGAGGGCCCCGCCCTCGCCCCGGACGGCACGGTCCTGCTGACCGGCGGCGGCGTCCTCGCGGGCATCCTCGCCCGCCACCTCGTCACCCGGCACGGCGTACGCCACCTGCTGCTGCTCGGCCGCCGGGGCGCCGACGCGCCGGGCGTCGCCGAACTGGCGCGGGACCTGGAGGAGTCCGGTGCCCACGTCACCGTCACGGCCTGCGACGTGGCCGACCGCGCGGCCCTCGCCGCCGTCCTGGCCGGCATCCCGGCGGAGCACCCGCTACGGTCCGTCGTACACACCGCGGGCGTCCTCGACGACGGGCTGCTCGACACCCAGACGCCCCAGCGGCTGAGTGCCGTGCTGCGGCCCAAGGCGGACGGCGCCCTGCACCTGCACGAACTGACCCGGGACGCGGACCTGACGGCCTTCGTCGTCTACTCCTCCGCCGCCGGCGTCTTCGGCAGCCCCGGCCAGTCCACCTACGCCGCCGCCAACGCCACGCTCGACGCCCTCATGACGGAGCGCCACCGCCTCGGCCTGCCCGCCACCTCGCTGGCCTGGGGCCTGTGGGAGCGGCGCAGCGGGCTGACCGCCGACCTGTCCGACACCGACCTGCGCCGCATGCGCCGCAGCGGCGTGCGCGGCCTGTCGGCGGAGGAGGGCGTCGCGCTGTTCGACCGCGCGCTCGCCCTGGACGAGCCCGCCCTGGTCCCCGTCCACCTCGACCTCGCCGCCTACCGCGGCCAGACCGTGCCGCCGCTCCTGCGCTCCCTCGTGACGGCGGCGCCCGCCGGGCCACGCCCCGCGGCCGGCACCACGGCGCTGCGCGGGCGCCTCGCCGCCGCGCCCGAGGACGAGCACGGGAGGATCCTCCTCGCCCTGGTCCTCGCCGAGGCCGCCGCGGTGCTCGGCCACGCCACGCCCGAGGCCCTGGGCGCCGATGACGCGTTCCTCTCCGTCGGCTTCGACTCGCTCACCGCCATCGAGCTGCACAACCGGCTCGCCGGCCACACCGGCCTGCGCCTGCGCCCCACCACCGTCCTCGACAGCGGCACCCCGGCGCGCCTCGCCGAGCGGCTGCGTACCGAACTGGCCAAGGCGGCGCGACCCGTCAACGCGGCCGCGGCCGACGACACGCCCGCCACCGGGCAGAGCGCGACCACGGACCCCGTGGGCACCCTCTTCCGCCAGGCATGCGAACTGGGCCGCGTCGACGCGGGCATCGCGCTCCTGAAGAACGCCGCCGCGCTGCGCCCCGACTTCCGCACCGGAGCCGAACTCCAGGCCGCCGACGCCAGGCCCGAGCTGCTGCGCCTGTGCCCGCACGACGACGCCCCGGAACTGGTCTGCTTCGGCTCCGTCGTGGCGCTCGGCGGCGCCCACCAGTACGCCCGCTTCGCCGCCCGGTTCCGCGACCGCTACGGCGTCAGCGCCCTCGCGGCCCCCGGCTTCCTGCCCGGCGAACCGGTCCCGGCCGACCTGGCCGCGCTCCTGGACTTCCAGGCCAGGACCCTGCGCGCGGAGCTGGACGGGCGGCCCCTCGTCCTGATGGGCTCCTCGTCCGGCGGCACGCTCGCGCACGGCGTCGCGGCCCGCCTGGAGGAGCTGGGCGCGGGCCCGGCCGCCGTGGTCCTGCTGGACACCTATCTGTCGGACAACGCAGGGATGACGCAGTTCAACGACGTCCTGATCGGCGGGATGTTCGCCCGCGAGGACCGCGCGGCCCCCATGGACGGCGCCCGGCTCACCGCCATGGGCCGCTACTTCCGCCTCCTCGACACCTGGACCCCGCCCGCTGTCCAGGCGCCCACCCTGCTCGTCCGCGCCTCCGAACCGCTCGGCGAACCGGCCCCCGACGCGGGCGACTGGCGCGCCACCTGGCCCACCGCGCACACCGTCGTCGACGTACCGGGCGACCACTTCTCCCTGATGGAGGAGCACGTCACCACCACGGCGAGCGCGGTCTCCGACTGGCTCGCCACCGTCCTCGGCACCGCACCGACCACCACACCCTGACCGCCCATCAGCACCCAAGGAGAGGCGCATGACGCAAGCGCCGCACACCCCATCCGGCCCGCACCGCGTCGCCGTCCTCGGCGCCGGGGTCATGGGCGTGGGCATCGCCGCCCTCGCCCTCGGGCACGGCGTCCCGGTCCTGCTCGTCGACGTCGACGCCGAACGGCTCGACCGGGCGCGGGACGACATCGACCGCGAGCTGCGCATGGCGCAGCTCATGGGACACCTCCCGGCCGGCACCGCCACCGGGAGCCTGGACCGCGCCACCGCCACGGACGGCATCGGCGACTCCACCGCCGTCATCGAGGCCATCACCGAGGTCACCGAACTCAAGGCCAAGGCGCTCGCGGAGGTCTCGGCACGGGTGCGCCCCGGCACCCCGCTCATCTCCAACACCTCGTCCATCCCCATCGACGAGCTGGCCGGACACGCCGAACGCCCCCAGGACGTCATCGGCACCCACTTCATGAACCCCCCGTACCTCATCCCGACCGTCGAGGTCATCCGGGGCGCGCGGACCGCCGAGGCGACCATGGCCGCCGCCGGCTCGCTGCTCAGGGCGCTGGGGCGCCGGCAGGTCGTCGTACGCGACGCCCCCGGCTTCGTCACCAGCCGCGTCCTGCACCCGATGATCAACGACGCGGCCCGGGTGGTGCAGGAGGGCACCGCGACCGCCGAGGACGTCGACGCCCTCATGGAGGGCTGCCTCGGCCACCCCACGGGCCCCCTGCGCACCGCCGACCTCATCGGCATCGACAACTTGGTGGATTCCCTGCGGGTCCTGCACCAGCGCACAGGCGACGACGGCTGCCGCCCCTGCGACCTGCTGCTCGACAAGGTCCGCCAGGGCGAACTCGGCCGCAAGAGCGGCCGTGGATTCTACGCGTACCAGGAGGAGAACTGATGAACCCCTTCGAGACCGAGGCGACCGAGGCGACCGAGGCGACCGAGGCCACCGAGAAGGAGATCCTGCGCTTCCTGGAGGCGCGTACCAAGCGCTCCTGGGAGACCGACGTCGACCTCTTCGCCTCCGGCGGCCTCTCGTCGCTGTTCGCGATGGAGCTGGTCATGCACCTGGAGAAGTCCTTCGGCGTCTCCGTACGCGGTGCCGATCTGCGCCTGGACAACTTCCGTACGGTCGCGTCGATGACGGCGCTCGTCGGGCGGCTCCGGGCGGCGGCGGACGGGGGAGCCGGTGCGTGACCAGCCACTGACCGCCGCACCCGCCCCGGACGACTGCCCCGAGGAGGCCTCCCTGGAGGCGGCCACCGCCGCCGTCACCGGCCTGATAGGCGATCGGGCCGAGGCCTGGGACCGCGCGGGCCTGCTGCCCCTCCACCTGCTGCGCGGGCTCGGCGCGCAGGGGCGGCTGTGCGCCCAGGTCCCGGCCGCGTACGGCGGCTGGGGCCTGGACAGCGCGACGGCGGGTGCGTTCACCGCGCACGTGGGCAGCCTGTGCAGTTCCGTACGGAGCGTGATGACCTCCCAGGGAATGGCCGCCTGGACGATCGAGCGCTTCGGCACGCCCGAGCAGCAGGCGGCGTTCCTGCCCCGGCTCACCGGCGGCGAGCTGGCCGCGGCCGGCTTCAGCGAACGCGGCGCGGGCAGCGATCTGTCCGCGATGACCACCCGGGTCCGCCGGGACGGTGACACGGTCGTCCTCGACGGGCACAAGGTCTGGGTCACCGCCGCGCACTACGCCGACCTCCTCGTCCTGTTCGGGAAGTACGAGAGCGACGCCGCCGACGCCACCGGTGCGCCCGGCCCCGACGACGCCGTGGCGGTCGTCGTCCCGGCGGACGCCCCCGGTGTCCGCGTCACCCGCGTCGCCGACCCGCTCGGCTGCCGCGCGGCCGGGCACGCCGACATCGCGCTCGACGGGGTACGGGTGCCCGCGACGCACGTGCTCGGCGGAGCGGCGCTGCCCCTGCCGCTGCTGGTCACCACCGCGCTCGCCTACGGCCGCATTTCCGTGGCGTGGGGGTGCGTGGGCATCCTGCGCGGCTGCCTCTCGGCGGCCGCCGGGCACGCGGCGACCCGCGAGCAGTTCGGCGCCCCGCTGGGCGAGCACCAGCTCGTGGCCCGCCATCTCGCCGAGCTGTACGTCGCCGAGCAGTCCGCGACGCGGGCCTGCGAGCACGCCTCGTACTGCTGGGACGACGGCTCGCCGGACCAGGTCGTCGCCACCGTCCTGGCCAAGCACATCAGCGCGGTCAACGCGGCCCGCGGCGCGGCCACCGCCGTCCAGGTCCTGGCCTCGGCCGGGGCCCAGGACGGCCACCTCGTGGCCCGCGCCCACCGGGACGCCAAGCTGATGGAAATCATCGAAGGCAGCAATGAGATGTGCCAGCTGATGCTGGCGCGGCACGTCCTCGGCAGCGCGTGAAGGGAACCGCAGTGACAACCACCGGAGCGAACACGACCGCGGTGACGACAGGGAAGCGGGACGCGTCCGCGGTGACGACGGGGGAGCGGGACGCGTCCGCGGTGACGACGGGGGAGCGGGACGGGTCCGCCGCGCGGCCCGCTCCCCTACTGAAGTGCCTGGTCTGGGACCTCGACAACACCCTGTGGCAGGGCACACTCCTGGAGGACGGCGAGGTGACCCTGCCGGACGCGATCCGCGACGTCGTCGTGGAGCTGGACTCCCGCGGGGTCCTCCAGTCGGTGGCGAGCAAGAACGACCACGAGACGGCGTGGGCCCGCCTGGAGAAGCTTGGCATAGCCGAGTACTTCGTGCTTCCGCAGATCGGCTGGGGCCCCAAGTCGCAGTCCGTGCGCCGGATCGCCGACACCCTCAACTTCGCCCTCACCACCATCGCCTTCGTCGACGACCAGCCCGCCGAGCGGGCCGAGGTCACCTACCACCTGCCCGAGGTGCGCTGCTACCCGGCCGACGCGGTCCTGGGCCTGCCGGGCCTTCCGGAGTTCACCCCGCCCATGCGGACGGTGGACTCCCGGCGGCGGCGGGAGATGTACCAGGCGAAGTTCCGCCGCGAGGCCGCCCGCGCCGAGGCCACCGGGCCCGACGAGGACTTCCTGCGCTCCCTCGACCTGGACATGCGCATCGGCCGCGCCACCGACGAGGAGCTGTCGCGCGTGGAGGAACTCACCCTGCGCACCAGCCAGATGAACGCCACAGGGGTGCACTACTCCGACGCCGATCTGCGCCACCTGCTCACCGACCCCGGTCACGAGGTCCTGGTGGTCACCCTCACCGACCGCTTCGGCCCGCACGGCGCGGTCGGCGTGCTGCTCCTGGAGCGCGGCCCGCAGGCCTGGCACCTGAAGCTCCTGGCCACCTCCTGCCGGGTGGTGTCCTTCGGCGCGGGCGCCACCCTCCTCAACTGGCTGATCGACGAGGCAGCCCGGGCGGGCACCCATCTGGTGGCCGACTTCCGGCCCACCGACCGCAATCGCATGATGGAGATCGCCTACCGCTTCGCGGGTTTCGCGGACGACGACCCCTGCTCCTGCGTGGCGTCGCTTCCGCAGGCGGCGGACGAGGGCCTCCAGCGCCTGCATCTGCGACCCGAGCGGCGCCTGGCGTCGACGACGATCAGGGTGAGCGCGGTGGATCTGGCGTAGCAGGCCGGTACGCAAACGGGAAAGCCCGGTACGAGCGCCACTCGTGCCGGGCATTTCCTGCGGGCCGTCTCTTTCTTCAGCGTTTTCGGGCCAGGGTGATGCCGTCCGCCATCACAAGCAGCGACATGTCCACTCGCTCGTCCTCGACGAGGGCCGCGTTCAATTCACGAATGGCCACGGTGTCCGCGTCATCGAATTCCGGGTCGGCGACCCGCCCGAAGAAGAGCGTATTGTCGATGACGATGAGGCCACCGCTCCGGGTGAGGGAGAGCGACTTCTCGTAATAGGTGCGGTAGTTACTCTTGTCGGCGTCGATGAACACGAGGTCGAAGGCCCCGGACCCGCGCTCGGCGAGCAGTCCGTCCAGGGTGTCCACCGCGTCCCCGACCCGCAGCTCGATCCGGTCCTCGACACCGGCCCGCTTCCAGTACGGGACTCCGACCTCCGGCCACCGGTCGCTGATGTCGCAGGTCACGACCTTGCCGTCGGCGGGAAGCGCGCGGGCGGCGCACAGCGTGCTGTAGCCGGTGAAGGTGCCGATCTCCAGTACGGAACGGGCGCAGACGAGCCCGATGAGCAGCCCCAGTAACTGCCCTTCCTCAGCCATGACTTGCAGCGCCGCACCACCGGGCAGCAGTGCCGTCTCCTCCCGCAGCTCTCTGAGGATGTCGTCGTCGCGCAGGGATACGTCACGGACGTAGGAAAGGAGGTTCTCGGTGGAATCAACCTGGTGGGCCATTGAGGCAATGCCCTTCTCTTCGAGGCGCACAGAATGATGATTCTGCCGATTCATCGTAACATCGACTACTGCCCCCGGTAAGGAAATTCAGAAGCGATCGCGGCTATCTGCCCGTCCACCACGTCGAGTTGAGGTCCGCCCCTCGGTCGGGGCGCGACCTTGCCGAATATCAAGGATCGGACGTACCCCGGCGGTCCTGCGGGTGACGATGAGCACGGTGGAGCACCGCCCGGCTCGGGGGAGTACACGCGCGTCAGGACCTGAGAGGGCGTCTGGAGCCCCGGCCGGTGAGCCGGACCATTATGTCCTTGGCCGGTCCCGTGGCGGGGATGACCGCCGATATCCGCCTCGTCACGGACAGCCGCTGCGGCCGCTCGCTGCCCTCCTCACGCCCGGCCAGGCAGGCGGCGCCCCGCACGGCCCGGACAGCCACGGGCTCCCTGTGACTGTTCAAGGACGCTGCCGGTCGCCGTGCACCCCGCAGCCCGTACGAGCCAGAAGAGCTGGACCTGCCGGAGTGCGGCTGGGTGGCATGTGGCCAGATCTGGGCCTTCACTCTTCGGCCACGGCAGTCACTTTTTCCTCATAATTTTCACGCTCACTTCTCCCCTTGGCCTGCACCTGTCACGCTCTGTCCGCTCGCAGCGCACGACCCGTGAGCGTGGGTGCTTCTCGTGTGCCGACCATCCGACAACAGCTGTGAACAAGGGGGATTTGCATGGGCATTCGCCATGCCGTCTTATCCGCTGCCGCGTCGTTGCTCCTGCTGGCCTCCGGCGCGATGGCCAACGCGCCGACGGCCCTCGCCGCTCCTCAGTCGCCCTCTGCCGGCCAGCAAGTACCGAGCGGGGGGAGTGGAACGGCGAAAGCCGAAGCCGCCGCGGACGACTCCACCGGGGGCCGGTACGTCCCGACGCGGGCACGTGTGCTGGACAACGTCGCGGTGGAGCCCGGGGCGACGCTGACCGTGAAGGTCGCGGGTACCGCCTCGCTGCCGGGCGAGGGGCTCGAATCGATTGCCGTCAACGTGGCCGCCAAGGGCGACAGCGACTCCGGAACGGTGATCGTCTACCCGTCGGGAGAGTTGGAGCCGGACGCGGCAAGCGTCAGTTACGACAAGGCGCACTACGCGGCCACCACCTTGGTGACCAAGGTCGGCACCGACGGCCAGGTCAAGGTCGTCAACCAAGGTGCCGCCGGCGTCCGTGTCTACCTGGATGTGCAGGGCTACACACTGCGTCAGGACAACGGTCAGGGCTCGTCCTACGTGGCCCTGCCGCCGCAGCGCGTCCTGACCCCGACCAGCGTGGGTGGCGGGGGCAACCTGGAGCTGAAGCCGCTGGGCAAGGCCGGTGTGCCCACGTCCGACGTCACCGCCGTCGCGGTGACCGTCACCGCCAAGAGCGCCTCCACGGGCACCCTGCGGGTCTACCCCGCAGGCGAGGGGTGGCCCGCCGACGCCACCATCGACTACCAGAAGGACGCGGCCCAGCAGAACTTCGCCATCGCCAAGCTCGGCACCAACAGCGCCGTCAACATCCACAATCTCGGCTGGGGTGGCGTCGAGGTGGCGGTGGACGTGGTCGGCTACTTCACCCGCTCCGACAGCATCGCGCAGCGCGCCGGCCTGCGCTCGGTACAGCCTGCCCGAGTCGCCGAGAAGCTGGTGCTCCCGGCGGGCGGCAGCAAGGTCGTGGACCCGCGCGGTGTGGCGGGCGTACCCGTGCTCAACACCACGGCCGTCGGTATCACCGTCACCGCCTTCGGCTCGGGGTCGGGCGCCGTCCAGGCGCACCCGACCAACGCTCCCGCCGCGCCGGGCCCCACGGTCAGCTACCGCCCCGACACCGAGGCCACCGGCTTCACCCTGGCCAAGCTGGGCGCCGACGGAAAGGTCAGCCTGCGCAACACCGGGACAAGCCCGGTGAGCGTGTGGGTGGACGTCCTGTCCTACGCCGAACTCGTCGAGCGCACCTTCCCCTCTCCCGCCAGCGTCGGCGAGGCGATCGAGAACATCACCGGCACCGCGGACGTGAGCGGCACCGTCGACAGCGACAGCGAGAACATCGCGATCACCTCGCGGACCGACGACTCGGGCACGACGACCGTCAAGGTGCCCCGAGATCCGCAGCAGGGCATCAAGGTGAGCAACGACGCGGGCACCACCACCCTGAAGCTGCCCGCATCCGGGACCGCCACCCGTACGGCCGGGGGAACTGTCGTGTACGACGGCACCAGCGCCAACCACGCGATCGGCGTACAGCCCACCGCCGACGGCGGCTTTCGCACCTTCGCGCACCTCGACGACGCCTCCGCGCCGACCACCTACTCCTTCCCGATGACCCTGCCCGCCGGCACACGTCTGGCCGTCGACGAACTGGACGGCAGCGCACTCATCGTCAAGGACCATGCCAGCACCACCGAGCCCGCCGTACTGGTCGAAGAAATCACCCGGATCCAGAAGCCATGGGCCAAGGACGCCAACGGCCGTACCTGGCCGACCAGTTACTCGGTGGAGGGTGACACCCTCAAGCTGCACGTCGACCTCACCCCGGTCACGGATGCCTCCGGAGCCTCGATCTCGCCGCGGTTCCCCGTGGTCGCCGACCCCTGGGTGAAGCGCAACTGCGGCATCGTGACGTGCTCTTGGTACTTCAGCAAGGCCACCACGCGCTGGATCAAGTCCAAGTTCGACAACTACGGGTGGACCGTGGCCCAAGCCAGTGGTGTCATCTGTGGCAACCTTCCGCACGCCGTCGCCAAGGGGGCCTGCAACATCGCCGTCGCGTACTACTACAACAGCGCCTTCAACAACACGCGCGCCGCCTACAACCGTGGCGGATGTCTGGTGGTGAGGGTCAACGTCTTCTGGGGTGCGAGCCCGGCCACCGCGTGGCGCTCCGTGCGCTTCGACAACGTTCCACTCAGCAACCGCTACTGCTACACCCGTTGACCCACCGACGACCAGCCCCCCGTATGCGGTGAACGGGGCCGGTGGTCGGACAGGCAAGGGCCCGGAAGCGGGAATCGCTTCCGGGCTCTTGCCTCGCGGCACCGGGGCGCCCATCTCTCGGGATGGACGCCGATATCGACGATCGCGCGGCCCAGGGCGCGGGCCTCGGCCCGCGGCAGGGCCTCTGCACAGAACCGCGCCGCTCATTCGGGGAGCCGGAGCCGAACCGACCTGCGCGGGCTTCCAAGAAGGCCGGCAAGCCCGCCCCCATTCGTCTTCCGATGCAACCGCAGGCGATCCGTCTGGCCCCCACGCCCCGATGCTGATCCGGCGTTTTCTGCCCCGTTCCTGCTTGGGACAGACGGCAGTTGGGGCCGCGTGCGGTGGAGATTGCCTGGTCCTGGCGCGGGGACTCGCGGTCGGGGTCAGGGGGTGGCGCGCCGCAGGCCGCCGGAACCGACGGCGGCGACTCCTTCGGAACCCAGGGTGCTCATCCACAGATGCTTCCCGTCAGGCCTTTGGTACATCTGGGCAGGCAGGGAAGCGGGACAGGCGGTGTCGTCGGTGTCGTCCCGGGAGACCCCCGACTTCAGGTGCGTGGTGAAGAGGAAGTCCTTCTTCTCGCCGGACACCGAGAACACGCCGCCCTGGTAGAAGCACGATGTGGTCTTACCGGGCTTTCCGACCTTGACGGAGACTGCGACCTTGCTGGTGAGGAGCACGTTTCCCGGATCGATGGTGACCGTCTGGAGCTGGATGCGCCGGTCCTGTGAGAAGCCGCTGTTGTTGTCCCTGAGTTGCCAGTGGCCCGTGAACGCTGTCGGCACCTTCTGCTGGACGGCCATTTTCGGCTTCTTGAACAGCGTGACCGTGTAGTCGCCGAACTCCCACTTGAGAGTCGTCGGCTCGCTGCTGTCCGCGACGAGGCTCCCCGCCTGCTGCCCCGCGCACGCGTCCTTTTCCGTTGCGGGTGAGGCGGTGCGGACCTTCGGTGTGCCGAGGACCAGCCGGTCGTAGAACTCCTTCTTCACCTTGACGGGGACGGATTCCACGATGCAGAACCGCTCGGAGTCGACGGTCTGCACATCGACCCTGTCGTCACCGGGCAGGATCTCCACCCGTACGACGCGATCGCTCTTCATCGCGCCCTCCTTGGCGAGCTGACCCTCCCACGTGCCCTTGAACTTGCCCGGGACGGAGGCCCGCGTGAGTCCGCCGGCTGGCTTCCCCTTTCCGGCTGTTCCGCCACTGCCGCTGCTGCCGTCGTCCCACGGCTCCAGCGCAACCAGCCCACCGACGGCAGCGATCACCGCGACTGCAATTGCCCCTGCCGTGATGGCCCTACGGCTGCGGCGCCGCGCGGGGTCCGACGGCGGTGGGGTCACAGGGGGCCGCGCGGGCATGGTCGGCAACGGGGGCGTCGGCAGCCCGGCGGTGTGAACCGTGGTGGGGTGGCCTTGCGCTGCGGCGGAGGTGGCCGGCGCTGGGTCGTAGTCGAGCAATTCAGCAGTACGACGGGCCAGTTGAGCCAGAACCTCACCAGGTAGCCAGGGCTCGGTCGACCCGTCCTCGGTGCGCTCGGCTATCTGTCCGGGTGTGGGGCGCTGCTGCGGGTCCTTCGCCAGGCAGCCCCGCACGAGATCCACCAGTGAGGACGGCACTCCGGTCAGGTCCGGCTCGTCTTCGGCCACACTGAACAGCTGGGCGGCGAGCCCGCCGTTTCCACCCGCGCCGAACGGCTGGCGCCCCGTGGCCGCGTACGCGAGGACGGAGCCGAGACAGAAGACATCACTGGCCGGGGTGAGTTCGCGACCGCGGGCCTGCTCGGGGGACATGAACCCGGGTGAGCCGATGACCATGCCCGTGCGAGTCATCGCCGATTCCGCGGCCATCGTGTCCAGGCCGTCGAGAGCCCGCGCGATCCCGAAGTCGATGACACGCGGCCCGTCCACCGTGACCAGGATGTTCGACGGTTTGAGGTCGCGATGGATCAACCCACCGCCGTGTACGGCCTGGAGTGCGAGGGCGAGGCGGTTGGCGAGGAAGCGTACGGAACGCTCGGGAAGCGGGGCGAAGTCCTGTGCGACCACGGTGTGCAGATCCGGGCCCGGGATGTACTGAGTGGCAACCCAAGGGACGACCGCTTCGACGTCGGCGTCGAGGACAGCCGCGGTCCACGGCCCAGCCACACGCCGCGCGGCATCCACTTCGCGCGCGAACCGCCTGCGGAAGTCGGGAACTTGGGCGATCTCGCTCCGTACGACTTTGAGCGCGACCGTGCGCCCGCCCTCTGACCGGCCCATGTACACACGGCCCATGCCGCCCTCGCCGAGCACGCCCAGGAGCCGATACGCACCGATGCGTGCTGGATCGCCATTGCCCAGTGCCTTCACGCCGTCCCCCGTGTCCGCCGCACCTGATCGAAGGTCAAAGTACCTCACTCGCGGACGGCAGAGCGGGGACGGCTGCTGCTCAAGAGGGGCAGCAGGCCGGGCGCAGCGGCGGGAGGCCTCTTCGCCCGGCCCATCGCCCTGGCCGGACAATGCGGGCAAGGGCAGCCAAAAAGCCCCTCAACCTGGTCGACGGCGGTGCCTACCTACCAGGAGCCCGCTCATGGGCCGGACGAAGCGGGAGAGTCGCCGAAGCCCTTCCAGTCTGCCGCGAACATGGCGCAGGCAAAGGCCAGTGCGGGGGAGATGAGCCAGTGCATGTGGAGCGGCTTGTCGATGAAGTACGCCACGGACAAATATCCGAGCGCAGAGGGCTTCAGCCCCGCCGGTGTTGCGCCATCGGATGGCCCGCCGGCCCTTGTCACTGTCGCTGCGTGTATGCAGAGGAATCTCCTTCCGCGGTCGGGGAACCGGCGGCGCTCAAGGCTGACGCTGGAAGGGGCTGTCGAGTGGGGTCACCATCCCGCCGCCGGGGCGGACCGGGTCGACCCAGGCCTGCCGGAGCCGGTGCACGGCGACGGTGGAGAGGAGCCGGTCGTGCCTTCGGGCAGGGCCCGGTCTCCGACTTGCTACAGAGCGGCGGACTGTCCGACTTTCAGCCGCGCCCCGGGCCGTGGCATCAAGCCCGAGCTGTACCACAGGCTGCGGGCCGCCGGGTTGTGGATGACGCCGACCTCTTCGAAGAAGGTGATGAGGCGTTTCATGGCGCTGTGGAGGACGTCCTGGCGGTGGGGGCAGCGACGGGCCTCCTTGACAGCGGTGTCCGGGTCCAGGCCGACGGCGTGGTAGACGGAGGGGCTGATCAGTGTCCGGGCGACGACGCGTGCCATCTGCCCGGTGAGAAGCTGAACGTAGGCGCGTTCGGCGGCTGTCGCCTGTCGCATCTGACGGCGCAGCTCTTCGCGCGCGTACCGGACGTGGCGGGCTTCTTCGATGATGTGGATGCGTATCACGCTCCGCACGAGAGGCTGTACCCGCTCATCTTCGGCAGTCTTGCGCTCCAGCCAGTCCAGGAGTTCCTCGACGAGCAGGGCGGCGGCCAGTGCGGCGGGACTGGTGGCGAGGGTTTTGAGGAACCACCCCTGTGCGCGGTCGCGCTGGCCGGCTCCGTAGACGGGCGTTTCGAGTTTGCGGACCAGGCGGCCGAACATCATGGAATGGCGGCATTCGTCGGCGATCTCGGTGTATGCGTACCGGACATGATCGCTGGTACAGGGGAAGCCGTCGAGGTGTCGTAGCAGCAGGTGCATGAGGATCTGTTCGAACCAGATGCCCGAGCAGGTGATCGAGGCCCGTTCGTGGCGGGAGAGCTCCATACGCTGCTCTTCGCTCATCCGCTCCCACAGGGGGGTTTTGTAGAGCGAGATCAGCTCAGGTGCGACGTACCATTTGCCGTCCTCGAACGGGGCTGTCCAGTCGAGTTGGGTGTCGGGGTCGGATGAGTGCCGCGCGGAGGCGACCAGGAGCCGCTGCGCGGTGGTTTCGCGGTCGCGTTCAAGGACGTGGCGGTTGCGGTGCGAGGTGGTGTGCCGCTGTGCATGCATGACGTCGCTGTCTCCGAAGGTACAGGTGTAGGACACTGCTGGGTGCGGGGCGCGCTCCCGGTCAGCGTGATCGGGTCTTGAGCAGGGAAAGCTGTGTCACGAGCGCGGCGACAGGCTGAAAGGTGGCCCCAAGGAGCGCGGTGTGCTGCCAGCTGAGACGTCCGGCGGCATCGATCACGCATACGGAGCGGCGCACGCCGATGACAGGGGCGGCGACACCGAAGGAGCGGGCGACTGCCCGGTCGGTGTCGGCAAGGAGCGGCAGCGTGATCCTTTTGCTGCGCGCGAACTGCTCGTGGCTGTCGACATCCTGCGGGCTGATACCCCATACCTCGGCGTCCAGAGCCGCGAACTGCTCGAGGTGGTGGGTGTAGGAACACATCTGGCGTGTGCACACGGGGGTGTTGTCGCCGGGATAGAAGGCCAAGACCAGGGGTCGGCCGCGGTGTGCGGACAGTGAGTAGGTCTGCCGCTCGAAATGGCCGTTCATGAGGCGCCCGCCGGGCAGGGTGAAGTCCGGTGCTGGCGGGTGCGAGGAGGTGTCCTTGGGCACTGTGGTCCCTAGTGTCGAGGAGAGGGAAAGCGTCAAGTCGCAGAGGCGTTATGCCGTACGTCGTTGATGGCGGGGCTGACGGCCGGGCGGGTGAGCGGAGGACCGGCAGGGGGGTCGCACGGCGGGGCCAGGAGCTGGCCGGCGCAGTGCAGGAGTGGTGTGCCTGTGCCGACGGCTGCGTCAAGAACGCGGGCCAGGACCAGGATGTGGTCGCCGACCGGGAGGCTCCGCTCGACCTGGCAGTCCAGCCAGCTTGCTGCGGCGCTCAGCAGCGGGGTGCCGCCGGCTGAGCGTCCGCCCCACACCGTGCCGGCGCCGGGGAAGCTGTCCGGTGCGTTTCTGTCGCGCCGGGCGAAATGTTTGGCCAGGCTGGACTGGTCGGCCGACAGGTGGTTGACGACGAAGGTGCGGGCATCAAGCAGCTCCGCCAAGGCCCTGCTGGTACGGCGCAGCGCGACGGAGACCAGGGGCGGGGTGACGGAGGCGAGCGTCACGGTGCTGACCGTGACTCCGCGCGGCCGTTCGAGATCACCGTGGCTGAGTACGGCTACGCCCGAGGTGAAGTGGGAGGTGAGGGGTGTCCGGGGCGTGGCGCTTGCCTCCGCCGGCCAGGCGGGGCCGAGGGGGGCGCTCATGCGGCTGCCTCCGGCTGGGGGTGCTTTCCTGTGGCTTTGGAGGAGGTTTCGAGTGCCTTGCGCAGCCCCGTGTAGGCGGGGTGGGCCTTCGGCTCGAAACTGACCGCGAAGGGTTTGAGGAAGTTCCCGAGCAGGGCGCGGTCGCCGAACAAGTGCAGGGGCACCACGAGGAGGGCCCATTCGAAGCCCAGCCACCATATCCAGGCCAGCACGACCAGCCCTTGGACGGCCAGGCTGTGCATGGTGTTGTAGAGGACGTAGTACACCTTGGGGACGTGCCGACCTGGTGTGCGGTGATAGGTGATGAGGCCGGGCAGGTAGCCGATGACGTCGATGTAGGCGAACAGGATGAGGGCGGGGATCCAGCGGACTTCGCTGATGTGGTCGATGAAGGCTGCGGCGGTGACGATGAGTCCCAGGCCGTACTCCAGCCGCAGGAGCCTGTAGGTGGTACGTGTCTCGAAGAGATTGCGGGTGTCCATCAGTGCTGTCCCGCGAGGCTGGCCGGCGTCGGCGCACCGGGTGCCTTGTCCTTGACGGTGCGGACGGGGCCGAACAGGCCGTGGAGGATGTGCAGGATCGTCTCTTTCAGGACGCGTTCGGCGATCGGCTCCAGGACCCCGGCCAGACTGGGGATACCGAAGTCGAAGGTGCAGTCGAAGGTGACGGCACAGCCGTCGGCGTCGGCGGCCACGCTCCAGCTGCCGCTGAACTCGGCGAAGTCCCCCTCTGTCTGGCGGAAGGCGATGGTCAGCGCCTGGGGGTCGGTCTCGTCGGCTTCGGTCCAGCGCAGCACCCCGTTACGGAAAGCCACTTCCCACGTGGATCGGCTGGTGGCGCCTGAGGTGCCGTAGACGCTGACATTCAGGACCGCGTCGGCCAAGCCTGGGTAGCGCTCGAAATCCTGGAGGTGGCGGAAGGCCGCTTCAGGAGTGAGGGCAGGGACGCGGACGGCAAGGTGCGCGCTACGCATAGGACGGGTTCCCTTCGGTGCGGGGGTTGTAGCGGTGGGCCAGGGCGCAGCAGGCGCGGTCCATCGAGGTGTACAGGAAGTCGAGGTCGTCCTGGGTGAGGACGGCCGGCGGGGTGAGGCGCAGGACGGTTTGGGAGTTCAGTGAGTGGTTGGCGATGACGCCGTGTGCTGTCAGCTCCACGAGCAGATCGCCCACCAGGGCCGGGTCGGTGAACTCGATGCCCAGCAGCAGACCGCGGCCGCGGACCTCCGCGACGGCGCTGCCGAAGTGGCCGCTGACGATGCGGCGCAACTCATCGAGGAGTCCGGCGCCGATGGTGCAGGCACGTTCGACGAGGTCGTCCTCCTTGATGGCTGCGATGGTGCCGCGTGCGGCGGCCATGGCCAGGGGAGCGCCGGAGAACGTCGAGGTGTGCAGGTAGGGGTCGCGGTCCAGGGGGGCGAAGGCCTCGGGCGTGGCGATCACGGCGGAGACGGGGACGACGGCGCCACTGAGGACTTTGCCGACCAGCAGCGCGTCGGGGCGGACGACTTCGGTGTCCGCTCCCCACCACTCGCCCAGCCGGCCCAGACCTGTCTGGATCTCGTCGAGGACCAGGAAGGCGTGGTAGCGCCGGCACAGTTCCTCGACCGCGCTGAGATAGCCGGCCGGGGGGATGATGACGCCTGCCTCACCCTGCACGGGTTCGACGAAGACGCACGACTGCCCGTCCCCCGCTGCGGCCAGGGCGCGCTCAAGGGCGGGAGTGTCGGCGTAGGGCACGTGGGTGACGGCGGGCAGCAGGGGGCGGAAGGGGTCCTGGAAGACGGGTCGGCCGGTGAGGCTGAGCGCGCCCATGGTTTTGCCGTGGTAGCCGTTCTCCATGGCGATGAGCTGGGTCTTGCCGTTCAGGCGGGCCATCTTGATGGCGGCTTCGACGGCTTCGGTGCCGGAGCCGGCGAAGTGCACGCGTTCCATGCCTGCGGGGGCGACCGAGACCAGGGCGTCCGCGGCCAGCGCCGCGTGCGGTTCCAGGAAGAGGCGGGTGGCGACAGGGTGGGTGTGGAGCTGTTCGGTCACATAGCGCATGACGGTGGGGTGGCGTGCTCCGGTCAGGAACACGCCGTAGCCGCCGCAGTTCAAGAAGCGCCGTCCGCTGCTCGTGGTGACCCAGGCGCCCTGGGAAGCCACCTCGATATGGCCGCCGAAGAGTTCGCCGAGCATCGCACGGCCGCTGCTGAGCCGGGTCCGATACAGATGGGTGAGCGGTTCGGGGGAGAGGGCGCCACGGTACGGGTGCAGGGTCGACGGCATGTCGGGGCTGCTGGTGGGGGCGGACTCGTCGGGTGACATGGGGACGGCTCCTTTCACGAAAGGCCGACAGGGCGCTTGGCGACGTAGTCGAGCAGGGGCTCGGTGAACGCGGTGCGGGAGGGAGGGTGGAAGGACAGCGCCGTGCAGGCCGCGGTCAGGTACGCCACGTCGGGGGACTTGATGAAGGCCATGCCGCCCAGCAGTTCGGCGGCCTTGCGGGTGGTTTCGCCGAGGATGTCCTGGACGGTGTAGCGGGCGATCAGGCTCTTGGTGAGTGCCGCGTCGTCGGCTTCACCGGCGATGATCATGCGTGCCACCGATTCCAGGAGGAGCGTGGCCGACTCCAGGTGGGTGAACAGCTGGGCCCGCTCGGTCGCCCCGCCGCGCTCGCCCTGCCAGACGCGTTCGGCCAGCGCGCTGGCGATGCCCAGGTAGGAGGCGCTGATGAGCAGCTCGAACCAGATCAGGCCGACGGCCTGCAGTGAGCTGAGGCGCTCTTCCTCCAGTTCCGTGCGGACCAGGAGTTCGTCCTGGACGAAGACGTCGGTGACGCGGACTTCGTCGCTCTCCGCGCCCGCGAGGGCCCAACTGGACCAGAAGGGGTGCACGCTCAGGCCCTCGCTGTCGCGGGGGATGAGCGCCACTGCCAGGTCGCGGCCGCCGTCGTTGCGGGGTATGGCCACGCTCGCGGTCAGCATGTCCATGGAGCGGGACAGGCTGCACGGCTTCTTCGTCCCGTTCAGGACGTAGCCGCCCTCGCACGGGGTGGCCTTCATGGTGGGGCTGAAGATGCCCTGGCCGGGGTTGCCCTCGGAGAAGCCGGAGGCGATCAGGAGATGTTCCTCGGCCACCGTCTGAACGAAGAGGGACGACAGGCCGCCCGGATCGCTGTCGGCGAGGTTGAACAGGGTGGCGGCGGAGAAGTGGTGCATGGTGGTGCCCACTGCCAGTGAAGGGGCCGCGCAGGCCAGAGCACGGGTGGTGGCAAGTGCCTGTAGCGGGTCGGCTCCCAGGCCGCCGTACTGCTTGGGGATGACGAGGGCCGGCCCGTTGTGCCGGCGGAAGGCGTCGATGGCTGGGCTGTCACTGGACTCCAGCAAGGTCAGGGGCATGGTGCCCAGTTCCTTGAGCAGGCCGGGCAGAAACGTCTCGCATGTCTGCCGGGCATCGTCGAGGGGACGCATGTCAGATCCTCACTTCCTTACGTTGACCAGGGGGGGCGGGGCGAAGGGGGGTAGGCGGGGCGAAGGGGGGCAGGTGGGTCGGCTGGGATGCCTGTGCCGCTCGGCCTGCTAGGTGCCGAAGACCGCGGCGCGCGGCCGGATCCCCTTGGCGATGCTGACGCCCTGGAGATGGGAGGTCCGCAGAATGGGGTAGTTGGCCTCGCCGAAGACACCGCCGGTCAAGCCCGTGCCTCCGTGCGAGGGCAGGAAGGGCAAGAAACCCAGGTGCGAGTCGTTGACCTTGAGCAGGCCGCCCTGGCGGATCTCCTCGACGAAGTGGGCGACCACGTCGGGGTCCTGGGCCCATACCGAGTTGCGCAGGCCGTAGGCGTTGCTGTTGACGAATGCCGTGAACTGCTCCAGCAGCACGGAGTCGGGGGCCGGGTCGGGCACGATGACCGGCAGGAGCGGGAAGAAGGTCTCATGACGCACCGCCTGCACCTCGCGGGCCTGGTCAAGTCCGTGGACGAGCACCACGGTCGGTTCCAGGAACATGCCCGCCGCGTCCCGCGTCTCATCCGCCTGCATGGCGTGACCGCCGCACACCACTTCCGCACCCTTGCTCTTGGCGTCGGCGAGGCAGTCGAAGAACTTCTCGTTGCGCAGCACCGGAGAGAGCAGCACATCTTCCTCGCGCGCCAGACCGGGCCGGATGTGACCGATGTGGCGGACCAGGGTGTGCAGCAGCTCGTCGGCGACGGCGGGATGGACCAGTACCTGGTTGGGCACCATGCACAGCTGGCCCGAGCCGAAGAAGCTCTCCGTCAGGGCCTCAGCGGCAAGTTCGAGGTCGGCGTCCTTCCACACCACCACGGCGTCATTGCCCGCCAGTTCCAGGATCGGCTTCTTGCCGGCCTGGACGCACCGGTTCTGAAAATCCAGGCCCCGGTCGCTGTCGCCGAAGTAGAGCACGTCGTTGACCAGGGGACTCTTCAGCCAGGCAGCCAGCATGGGGGCTGGCTCCCCGCACACGACGTTCAGTGTGCCGGGCGGGGCGCCGAGCTTGTCCAGGACCGGCCGTACCACCTCCCGCATCGCGAACATCACGCCCAGCGGGGCGCTGCGCGGTGCCCGCACCACCAGGGCATTGCCCGCCATCAGGGAGGTGGCGCCCAGCATGGCGCTGGACAGGGGCGCGTTGTGGGGAGGATTGAGGCAGACGACACCGTCCGCGCAGCGCCGCACGAGCAGGCGCCGGGAGCCGTGGGGGTATTCCTGGACCATCTGCGAGCGGTAGAAGCTGATGGTTTCGGGTGAGACGCCGTGGAGCATGCCGGAGACCTGCCAGCGGGCCAGAGCGAGAGGGTGGCCCTCCTGGACCAGCACGTCGACGATGTCCGCGGCGTGGTCGGCGATACTGCGGTGCAGCAGCGCGCCCAGCTCGTCGAGACGGACCTCCAGGGGGAATCGCGCCCACTGCGCCGCCGCGTCAGAGGCGGCCTCCAGGGACTTTTGCACCGTGTCCCGGTCAGCCCGAGCCACCCGCCCCACCACGCTCGCAGGCAGCACATCGGGGATCTCCTCGCCCCGTTCCAGCTTCCGCTTGAGCGTCAGGCTGGCGAATACGTCGTCCATGAGAGCGCCCGAATCCAGCACATAGACCCACCGGTCCCCCGGCACATCCTGCCCGCCGACGTAGGACGGGTACGACACCACCGGGGAGGGGAGATCTTCGCCCGTTCCCGCCCATGGTGTGCGCTGCGGGTTTGCAGACATGACTGTTCACTCCTGTTATTTATAGGCGTGGGGTTGAGAGTTCTGTCCTGTGACACCGAGTGGTCTAGAGCGGCGAACCGGACGGCTGGAGGGCATCGGCGCAGGCATAGTCCGGGCGGCTCATCGGCGCACCCACAGCCTCCAAGGGCACGTCCAACGCCTCGCAGAGGCCGAGTGCGTACGGAGCGACCTGCTGGCACAACTCGTCCAGGAGAGCGGGGATGTGCCGCACCTCCTGCGCGCTCAAAAGGCCCTCGCTGAGGTACCAGCCGTCATGAACGGCGACCTCCTCAAGGAAGTGGATCGCACACAACTGCGCCAGACAGCGCCGCAGGTCCGGATCGGTCACCGACTCCACCGACGCCTGCACCGACTCCGCCGCCAGGCGCGCCGCATGCGCCTCAGCAAGCTCCTCCGCCGGAGCCAGACGGCTGTTCCAGAACGCGAGGAGATCTCCCTCATGCCCCGGCACCTCAGCCAGGGAGTTCGTCAGCGCCTCGAACAGGCGGCGCTCGCGGGACCGGGCCAGCGCGCTCCACAGGGCCGGCTCGGTCAGGCTCCGCCCGACCGCCGGAACCACATCGTCGACCGGTGGCGTGTAGTCGCCTCCGACGAGCAGCGCATAAGCGGCGTCGAGCAGCAGGATCTGGTTGTCGGCCGCCGCCGCGTTGAAGGAGTGCGCGAGCACCTGGTAGTCCAGGAACCGGTTCTCACCGTAGAAGCCGTGCGCTCCGCACGCCGTGCGGCTGCGCGCCGTGACGCGTTCGGCGAGGCGGTCGACCAGCACCTTCATCAGGTAGGTCTGGCGCAGAGCCCCTTCGTCATGCTGTGCGGTGAGGGGAACCGCAGGCAGATTCTTGGCGATGAAACCCGCCACATACCCGCCCGCCAGCGCGCTGAACAGGGCCCGCTGCTGATTGCGGTACCGGATCACCGGAAGATCGGCTGCCATCGGCCCGCTGGTGCGGCGCCGGTGAGCGTGCTGCACGGCCAGCGACGCGCTCGCTCGGGTGACGCCGGCCAGCGCCGTGATCGCGGACTCCCAGGAAAACCGCATGATGCTCACCGTGCGGCGCACACGCTGATCCTGCTCGAGCGGATCGTGGAACTCGCCGCTTTCGCTCAGCGACGCGGAGTCGCTCAGCCAGCTGCTGAACGGAAGGCGGACGGCGTCGAAGGACACGCTCGCACAGTCCAGCGCCAGGGGTTGCGTGGGGGATTGGGGGACGATACGCACTCCCGCAGCCGGTCCCGCTTCGTCGCGCAGACGCACAAGGAAGCAGAACTGACCGCGCTCCTTCCCGCCGGCGATCAGCTGCGCGGTGACGATGCAGAGCCTGCTGAGGCCGTCGACCCCGACATTCGAGGGGAACTTCATCGCCGCCGCATCGGGGGTGCTGAGCACGAACTGGCGGCTGGCGGGATCGTAGACCGCCTGCGTGCGCACGGCGATGTTGCTGTTGCCGCGTCCCGCCTCGGTCATGCACAACGCCCCGATGGAGCGCAACGACGCCAGCTCCGCCAGGGGGCCGTCGAGATCATCACGTTCCCGGCCGAAGTCGAGCACCGCCCCCACGGTCGCGAAGTGGTGCAGGAACATCGCGTAGAACAAAGGCGGGTCCGCGAGAGCCGACCACTCAAGGACAGCCCGCAGACGGGTCCGGTCCTCAACCAGCGGACCTCGCGCTGCCAGCCCGTCGCTGATGTGCCGCATCCGCTGATAGGTCAGAGCGGCACGCTCGGGGGAACTCACCTGCGCGGAGCGGTGAAAGATGTCCGCGGAGAAGATGCGGCGCAGCTGTTCACGGTGGAGGTCGTAGCCCTCGTCGCGGATGAGGCCGCGCAGGGCCGTCACCGCGGACGTGGTCATCGGGTGCGGGTGGTTCACGGTCGGATCACATCCGTCTCCATCCATGCGCGGACCCGCGCTGCGATCGCAACGCCATGACGCGTCCACCGGAAGTGGTCCAGTGAGCTGCCGTCGGGCGGGGCGTAATGGCTGCGCCTCAGGCGTGCGCCAGGCGCCTTCTGGCACAACCGGTCCACCGCTGTGGGCGGGGCGAGGCGGTCCCCTTCCACGGACAGGGCAAGGACCGGCGACGTCACCCGGGCCAGAAGCTGTTCGTAGTTCACGTCCGCACCGGACGGCGCGAACCGTCCCGTGCGGCCCAGACGGGCCCAGTCGCGCATCAGCCGAGCCGACTGGCGGCCTCCAAAGCCCAGCCGGTGACCCGGCCAGTACCCCCACACGGAGGCGGCCGCCGCCACGCACTGCGTTCCCGCGAGCACGGCGAGGCGGCGGGAGCCGCGAAATCCCCGGTGATCGACGGAGCCTGCCGCCACCAGGGCGACGCCGCTGACCGTCTCGGGTGCCAACGACGCGTGCAGGAGGGAGATCTGACCGCCGATGCTGTGGCCCAGGGTGCACACCGGCAGGGCACCGAAATGGCGGCGCGCGGCCGCCACCGCCGCCGGCCAGTCACGCGAGGCGAGGTCGTGGTAGCCATAGCGGGTGGTGCGCCCGGCCGGGGGGCTGCTGTCGCCTTGGCCGCGCAGGTCCACCGCAAGGACCGCGATGCCGTGCGCACCCAACCCACGGCAGAACGCGTCGTAGTACGAAGCCGGCACACCCAGGGCCGGGAAGAGGACCAGCGTGGCCAGGGGCGGACCTGCGGGCTGATAGGCGAAGCCGGCAAGGCGTGCTCCGCTGCGGTCCAGGGCCACGCGCACCGGCTCGGCCGGGCCGTGCGAAGGCCGCTTCGGAGCACTCACCGGGAGCCGTCCGCGAGCAGCATGTACTCCAGCCGTGCCTGCTGGGTCTCGTGCGACCAGCGCTGCGCTGTCTCCAGGCGCTCCTGCGGATCGGTGTCCACGAGCCGACGCCCCGGCCATACCTCGTAATCCCCGATCAGCGCGGCGTGTTCGCGCAGGCCCTCCTGGAAGAGCAGCTCGCGCCGCAGCAGCATGTCGACCATGGGCAGGCCCTCCCACAGTGCGCGGCCCGTGGCGACGAGTTCCGCCAGGCGCTTGCGCTCAGCGGGGTTGTCCGCGACGTGGCGGCGCACGATGGAGCTGCCCACGGCCAGATGCCGGATCTCGTCGATATTCGCCGCGCGTTCCACGAGTGCCGCCGCGGGGTCCCAGGGCCGCCACTTGCGCTCGCTCAGCTCGGCAGCAGGCGCGAGGACGCCCTCCACCAGGACGGTCAGGGTGACGACACCGCCGTAGAAGTCACCCTCGCCGCGGACGACGTCCAGGGCGAACCGCTCGAGCGGATCGAGGATGGCCTCGCTGTCGGCGCGTGCCACGCGCTCGATGGTGGCCGCCAGGTCAGGGCCGTCGATACCCAGGCGCAGCAGGTGTTCCCGGAAGGCGCGGGCATGGCGTGCCTCGTCCACCAGCTGGGTGGAGAAGAACTCCAGGCTCGCGGTGTCGGGAGCGTGCGCGACGAGTTCTCCCAGCGCCCTGGCCGCCTTCTCCTCCGCGAGATGCCGGAAGGAGAACTCGGTCACCAGCGCTTCGCGCAGCGCACCGGGAGCCAGGAGTGTGCGTGTCGGTGCGAGGTCGTACCGGTCATCCTCACGCAGCGTGCGCAGCATGCCGCCGGCGACGTGCTCGAGCCAGTACGGCAGATCGCACTGTTCCGCGGTGAGTTCGATGGTACGAGCCCCCTCCAGGACGCCGGGAGCACTGTCGAGGTCAACTTCGGATGGGGCAGCGGTGGTCATCCGCCGTCCTCCTTCGCTAGATGGGAACCGACTGCACAGACAGCCGGGCGGTGGTGGATCGAGCGCCGACTGCGGTCATACGGCGCGGGTGATCCGCAGGAGATTCCATACGGAGGGCACCGAGGCGCCGCTCTCAAAGGCGAGGTACTCGGGCTCGATCACATGAGGGGCCCACTTCAGCTTGAATGCTTCCTGCGTCCGTGCCGGGTACAACGCCTGTCCCCGCCTGGCCAGCGTGGTGAGGGCGGAGTTGAGGACGCGGCTGGAACTGGACGGCTCGTGCCGGGGGTCCAGCCCTGCCAGGGGCGTCAGGCCCAGGTGCAGCCAAGGGGCACCCTCGTCCTGGAAGCGGAGCAGCGCGGTGAGGTTGAGCAGCTCCACGGTGCCCACGGGAGCGTCGGGGGCCCGGCGGGTGAGGTCGTAGAGCCAGCCTGGCCGGCGTCCGTAGGCCGGGGAGTAGGTGAGGTAGGCGACGATTTTGCCGTGGTGCCGGGCAAGGAAGGTGCGCCGGTAGCGCTCGCCCGCCCCGCCGCGTTCGCCGACCAGGAAATCGAGTTTCTTGACGTGGCGGCCCTTGTCACGCAGCCAGGCCATGTCGATGGCATCCAGCATCACCGTGGTGGCGGAGTCCGCTGAAGACTCCTCGACCGTCACGCCCTCGCGGCGGGCTCGCGACGTGTTCTGACGGATCTTGGCGAGGGCCTTGCCGCGTACGGTGAAGCTCCGCAGGTCGATCGCGTAGGTACTGCCGAACTGGTTGACCGTGAAGCCGCGCGCCTCGTAGAGGCTCACGTCGTCCGCGCGGAGCTGGGCGACGGTCAGCGGCCGACGAGGCCGGGGCAGGGCGTCGCGGAATTCGTCCAGGAGCGTGCCGCGGTGCTCTGGTGCGGCGAAGGGGCCGCCCAGTTGGACGGCTCGACGGCCGCGCATGCGGTAGGCGATGACCCCGGGGGCGCGGACACCTAGGTGGTGCCGGGTGCCGTGGTTCATGGCCAAAAAGGCGCTGGGGTGATCGGCGCAGTCACGCAGAAGTGCGCGCGGATCACGGGTGTTTGGGGCTGTCACCGGGCGTGCCCTGAGGCCGGCGCGTGGGAGGAAGCGGAGGGCTGGGGCTGTGCCGCCGCGGGCTCAGGGGGAGGCCTGTGCGGGGTGGTGCTGGAGGGCTCGAGGCCGATCCACTGGGCCAGCAAGTCGGCCATCCGGTTGCATACCGGGTTCATCTCAGGTTCCTTCACTGCGGGTGGTGGGCGGTGCCACGAGGGGGCGGGGGGTCAGCCGGGAGTGATGCGAGGCCAACGCAGTGCGCACGATCCCCAGGTGAGACCGCCGCCGAAGGCCGTCAACAGCACGCGTGTGCCTGGCCGCAGCTGGCCTGCGTCGACGGCGTGCGCCAGGGCGAGCGGAATGGAGGCACCCGCGGTGTTTCCGACACGGTCGATGTTGACCGCACAGCGCTCACGCGGCAGACGCAGCCGGTCGGCGACGGCATCCACGATGCGCAAGTTGGCCTGGTGAGCCACCAGCAGGTCCGGCTGGCTGTCGGGCCAGCCGGTCCGGTCGAGAACGGTCCGCGCGGAGCTGGCCATCGCTTCGGCTGCGGCGCGGAAGACCGCAGTGCCCTGCATACGGAAGTAGGGGTCGCTGGTCTGCGGCGCGCGGGGGGAGAAGGGCTGCCGGGACCCGCCTGAAGGCACCATGATCAAGTCGGCACCGCTGCCGTCGCTTCCGAGGTCGAACGGTCCCAGCGCACCGTCCTCACCGGCGACGCCCGCCCGCAGGACCACGGCGCCGGCTCCGTCCCCGAAGATCGCTCGAGTGGAGCGGTCCTCAGGGTCGAGGATGGCCGAATAGGTTTCGGCACCGATGACCAGGGCTGAGTCGGCCACACCCGCCGAGATGAGCCCGGTCGCCGTGGCCAGGGCGTACAGGAATCCCGTACACACGGCCGCGACGTCGAAGGCGGCGGCGGCTGCCAGGCCCAGCCGGGAAGCCACCAGAGGAGCTGTGGCGGGGCAGATGCGGTCGGGTGTGGTGGTGGCCAGGACGACAGCGTCCACTGACGATGTGCCGGCCGATCGCAGTGCGCGTACCGCTGCTTCGACCGCGAGATCCGAGGTCGCCATGGACGGGTCGGCGATGTGCCGTTGCCGTATCCCGGTGCGCACACGGATCCACTCGTCGGAGGTGTTCAGCTGCTGGGCCAGGTCGTCATTGGTGACCACCCTGGGCGGCAGCCACGTTCCGAGTCCGCACAGCACGGCAGTCCGGCCACCAGAGGGGTGGTAGCGGGTACTCACCTCTCGCCCCCGCCTGACTCGGCACTGCGCACCTCACTGGTCACCGCGGCGAGGTGGCGTGATATCTCCCCATAGGCAGTGGCCAGGGACACCTCGTGGTAGGACAGGCCGTGTGTCAGGCAGTACTGCTTGACCAGGGGCTGAGCGCGGCGCAGGTGGGGGCGCGGCATCCCCGGGAACAGGTGGTGCTCGATCTGGTAATTGAGGCCGCCATAGAGGAAGTCCGTCAGCATGCCCGGCCGAATGTTCCGGGAGGTCAGGACCTGCCGGGGCAGCCAGTCGGGCTCCTGCTCGCCGTCACGTACCGCAAGCCCCTTGTGGTTCGGAGCGAAGATCAGCCCCAGATAGAGACTGAACAATGCCTGGTGGACGAAGATGAAGGCGATCGCTTTGACCGGCGGAAGCACATAGAAAACGGCTGCGCCATAAGCTGCCAAGTGGACAGTCAGGAGCGTCAGGTCGAGCACGCGGCGTTGCTTCAGGTTTCCTTCGATGGCGGCCGCGAACCCCGAGAGGTGGACACGAAACCAGTCCATGAGGGGAAGAACGTACAGCAGCCATGACTGGTGCCGGATGACGAAGCGGGCGAACTTGCCGCTGCGGTTTTTGCTCTGGCTGGGGTGAAAGATGACCCGTCGCCGGACGACATCGGGATCTAGAGTGAGGTGGTTGGGGTGATTATGGTGGCGCGTGTGGTGTCCCACCCACCAGCCGAAACTGATGCCGACCAGAAGATTGGCGTGAAAATAGCCCATGGCCTGGGTCCGGCCCCGGGTCCGCCATACCTGGCGGTGCCCGATGTCGTGCATGACCAGGCCGGTCTGGCCGAACCAGAAGGCCAGGTAGACCGCCACTGCCAGCTGCCACCAGGTATTGCCCGCCCACGCGAAGGCAGTCCAGCCGGCAGCAAGGGCAAGGAAAGTGGAGGCGATCTTTACCCTGAAGTAGGCCCTGCTCCTGTCGAGCAGCCCTGCTGTCTTCATCAGCTCGGTGAGCTCGTTATATGTGCCCCCGCCAGCCGTGCCCTGCGGTGTGGAAGGAGGTGAGGCTTCAACCGATGTCATGCCGCTTCCTCTGTTTGTCCCCGGATATGACGGGTGGGAGCGTTGCGCTCTCGGTGAAGGAATCTAGGTGCCCGCCAATATCTCCGTCCAGCCATCTCCCCGTGCTTGGGAATGCTTTCCCGTGCTTCGGAGTGCTTCCGCCGCAGTTTTCATCGCTGAACGACCCGGCGGTGATAGCCTCCCGGGATTCCGGCGTTCCATCACGTCCAATTGCACCCGGTACGTGGACAATGAACTCCGCCCCTCACCGACGGCGAGGAAGGCCATGACACAAGACAGCAGCGCGGCCACCCGGACACGGTGCGACGGCGGCGGTCAAGCCGTGCAGCCCCGTGCACGCACATACAGCGCAGCCGAGGCCGCCGCGGCCGTGGGTATCACGGTGCGGACGCTGCGCTACTACCGTCAGCTCGGACTCGTTCCACCGCCAAGCCGGCAGGGACGCGTCGCGTGGTACGGCGACGAACACGTCGCCCGCCTGCACGTCATCTGCACCCTGCGACGGCGCGGCCATGCTCTGCGCGGCATCGCCGACGTCCTCGCGGTCCTCGCGCAGGACGCGGAACTCGCCTCACTGCTGACCCTGGCCAGCGGGAAACTGTAGGCGTGGTCGGGCCAGTCCCGACGAGCGGATGCCGTTGTAGCGGTGCGAGCAGGTCCGCCGGCCACCGACGGCACGCCGGTGCGGGACGTGCGGACATGCAAGTCATGCGGGGTGTACACAGGTGCTCAAGGACGTCACCGTGGCTGCCCGTCGGCGAAGAGGAGGGCCGGGAAGGGCGGTGGCCGGTCCCGGGGTAGCCGCCGTCGGCGATGGTCGGAACACCGCGGCATGCCCGGCCCACTCCTAACTCGCTGAAGGCCCGGCAGTCGTTACGGCTACCGGGCAGCGGGTCACCGATCGCCACGACCAGGCGGCTGTTGGCGTCGATGACCACCTGGAGGTTCGTCGCGTAGCGAGAGTTCTTGCACGAGACTGCGATGCTCCGGTCCCGGGCAGGCACCAGGTGCCGTCGACGATGGACACGGCTCAGTCCTCGGGGCTGCCCTCGTTGCGTGAGCCGTCAGCAAGACGCAGTGGACTGCTCTGCTCGCGAAGACGGGCAGTGAACTCCCGGACGGTCACCGATTGTTGTCCTCGTGACAACGCACGACCCACGCGCGTGACCGCTTCGGTTGCACGGGCGGAGCAGATCCCTTCCAGCAGATCCAGCGCTCGATGGGCGTAGAACACAGCCGCATCGACATGCCCCGCCCCCAGCTGCGCTGTTGCTGCTCGGCTGAAATAGATGGCGGCATCGCGCGGATACCGGTGAACGGGGAAACCCCAGAGTCCAGGTAGCGGAAGTGGTTGACCGCCTCGCGTGGCTGTCCCAGCCGCAGCAATGCGGTGCCTGCGCAGATCTCGATCCAGGCATCAGTGACCCAATAGGTGAGAACCACCGGGTCGACTTCCGCTTCTGATTGCAGGGTGGTGCGCGCGTCGTCCAGGGCGTGCAGACAGGCAAAGGGATCACCCCGGTGCGCCTGGACGAGAGCATGGGCCGTCTGCGTCAGCGCTGTGACGCGGGCGGCACCTCCGGGGCGTGCAGCAACCTCGGCGGCCCGCAGCAAGGTGGCGACCTCTGAGGTCCGGCCTAGCTCACAGAGCAGCATGGCGAGCATGGTCTGCAGATATGCCTGGAGATAGCCGAAGTTGGCGCTGGCAGCGGCCCTCAGGCCGAAGCGGTAGTTGGAATCCGCGACGGAGTGCCGGCCCGCGTCGAAGGACATCCATGCCCCTGCGGCCGCCGCATACGCTGCGAGCGTCTGCACAGCCCTGGCGGTCGACGGGTCAGAGGCCCTGTCCCGGGCCAGCAGATTGGAGATCATGGAGATCTCGCTCGCCGCTCTGTGGAGAAGACGTCCTGAGCCCATGCTGTCATCCAGCATGGGCAGGGAGGTGATTCTCGATTCGATCGCCTGCATGACAGAGGGCTCGGGGGGCCGTGCACGGTGTGCAGGTAACAGCAGACAATGCGACGTTCTATGAGGCCCTGGACCGGTCGGACCCGGTCCGTACTGCTGACGACTCACGGCGGACTTCCTCCCACGTCTCTCGCCGGCGGAGCCGCACCGCTCAGGGGCGAACGGCGTGTGAAGACACTGAGCTTCTTCGAGCTGGCCTCCGATCAGGTGATGGTTCATGAAGCGCAACGAGCGAGGCCCCCGGGGTGTTGATCGAGATGTCTGACGTCTCAATCACACTGCTCGGGGGCCTCGTTGGTCATCCATCCTGCCGCACTCGACCTGCCGCATGCACTCGTGGAGTGGGTCACCATGCTCATCGTCACCCGTGAGGGCGACCGGCGCTGCAAGCTCCGCCCGTCTCAGCGCGCGATGGTGGCACTGGTGTACCTGCGCGAACACATCACCCTGGCGAAGATCGCCGCCGGGTTCGGGATCAGCGAGTCCACCGCCCACGCCTACACCAACACGGTCATCCGCCTGCTCGCCGCCCGTGCACCGGGTCTACTGAAGACGCTGCGCGAGCACGCCCCCGACTTCGTCCTGCTCGACGGCTCCCTCGCCGAGTGCGACCGGGTCGGCGACGGCCGGGCCGATTACTCCCACAAACACCGGCGCCACGGCGTGAACGTGCAGATCGTCACGGACCCCGGCGGCCAGCTGCTGTGGCTCTCGCCCGCCCTGCCGGGCCGCACCCACGACCTGACCGCGGCCCGCACCCACCGGATCATCCGGATCTGCGAGCGCCAGGGCGTTCCCATCCTGGCCGATCTCGCCTACCAGGGCGCCGGCCCGTGGCTGACCACCGGCATCAAACGCAGGCCCCTGCAGGAACTCACCCCCACCGAGAAGACTCTCAATCAGGCACTGGCCGCAGCGCGAGCACCTGTCGAGCGCGGCGTCGCGAGGCTGAAGTCCTGGCGGATCTTCCGCAGGTCCCGATGCAGCCCCAACCGCATGACGTCAATCGCCAAGGCCATCCTCACGCTGGAGCGGCAACGCTGAAGAAGCTCACTAATCGGCCCTAATATCGGCAGGAGACGAACCGTCAGGGAAGGCACCCCGAAGCTCCTCGGGTCACTCGCGAGCATCAGAATGCTTCTGCGTGCGGTGCCGCACAGGTCTCATCCCCCTCCGCGATCCGGGCGAGGAGTTCATGAACCGAGGGGACGGCCTGGTGAGAGGAAAACGTGCGGCGCAACTGGTGGAGGAGGTGAGCCGGCAGCACACTGAGCACCCCCATGGCGCGCTCCGCGCCGCGCACAGCCTCATCCGGGTTGCCTGCGGCCAGATGGGCCTTGGCCGCGTACAGCAGCTCACGAGCAGTGTGGCTGGGGCCTGCGGGGCTGCTTGTCAGGGGCTCTTCGAGCAGTGAGGCGAAATAGGGAAGCGCCCGGCGCGGCTCACCGAGGTGGAACCAAGTCATGCCGGCTACACCGTCCAGCCATCGCGGTGTGAGCCACCGGTTGGTGGCGAAGCGCATTGCTGGATCCGCCACCGCAGGTGTGACGCGGTAGGAGGCGAAGGCGGCCTCCAGAGCGCGGACAGCCGCCTTTTCACGGCCGAGCAGGGCCCAGGCCTGTGCCTCGCAGGCGGACCAGAGCGCGACCAGGCAAGGCGGGGGATCGGACACCATGTGGCGTGCCGACTCCACCAACTGGAGGGAATCCTCGGCACTGCCTGCCTCGAGGTGCATGCCGGCGAGCGAGGTGGTGTAGTAGGCCGCCATCTGGGCACAGCCGACCGTGGTACTCATCTGGATGCTGGTGACGTTGAATCTTTCCGCAGCAGCGCTGTCGCCGAAGGCCGCGGCGTGTTCGGCGCACAGCCCAGCTGTCCGGGCTGCCAGGTGGTGCAGGCGGACACCGGTCTCTCGGTCGTAGCCGGTGTCGTTGAGGAGTTCGGCCAGGAGCTGCAGTTCAGTCAGCGCGGCCTGTCGCAATAGGGGTGCGTCGAGCTGCTGCTGCATGTACTCCAGGGCCTCAACACGCGCCTCCAGGAGGTCCGCTGTACGTTTATCCGTCACGGTACGCCCCCCTGTTCTCTCTGGCGGCACGGGTGGGTGGCGAAGTGTCGTACTGATCATCGTCGTGAGGGTGCTGAGGGACCTGCCGCGTAAGGTGAGGTATCGACGGGGCTGGCCATGCGCTGATCGCACCGTCTCACTCAGGGCCGATGCCGTGCTCTGCGCAGTCCACTGCTGACCCGTGGATGGGGATTCGCCGAGCGCTGTGTGAAGCCAGTGCGGCCAGCCCAGACGTTCAACGAGCTCGCGCGGTACCCGATGGAGGTGCGCGATGGCGAACTGGGCGGTGAGTTCTGGTTCGACGCGGCCGGATTCCCACCGGGATATCTTCTCGCGCCTGGCCGCCATGTTGCCGAAGCCCAGAGCTGCATGTGTCCTGGCTATGGCTTCCGCGTAGCGAGAGTGGGAAAACCCAGCCAACGCCCTGAGTACCTTCAGCGGATGGTGCACTGCCCGTTCGCCTCTCAACACTTAATTCTCACGACTCCGTTCAACAAGCACCGTCATTCAACTAGACAGGCACCGTTATTCAACGAACGCCATATATGCCCGATAGTAATCGCGCCTTGAAGGTTCATAAATGAAATTGCTGAGGAGGTGCAGCAGGGCACGGCTGGTCCCCACCATCAGGTGAGAACTCGCCACGCGCATTCGTGGCAGCGCGTGTACGCCCGGACAATGGAAGGAAACTACTCAAGAGAGACTGCACCCCCGACACCATCCCGCAGGCACACTACACCGGGACTGCCGTTCAGTACTGACCGTGACGTAAGCAGGGTGCAAGCCCGGACATAACCGCCCCAACTCGCGCTCGGGGGCCCAGTTCGCCGAGTGTCGGCCACACCAGAGCCGACCGCCCGGGCGCAAAGCAGATCCGGTAGAGGACTTTTCCGGCCCTCGCGATTTCGGGCAGCGCACCCATTTTGCCCTACTGATCTTTTCGCAAGTTCAGTGGGTGTGCTGGGTGGATGGCCAGAGCCGTGTGTGCGAAGAAGGGCCATGGCAGTTGGGGGTTGCGGTTGATGCGGTGGATTCTGTGCTCGGCGGCGTCGGTGGCGTCGGCGAGGTGGTCGCCGGCGAGGTTGGTGAGTTCACGCTTCTTGAGCGCGGACCACAGCAGTTCCACCGGGTTCAGCTCGGGAGCGTAGGCGGGTCATCGCCCGAGGGTGAGCCAGTCCTGTTCGGCGACCCATGCGCTCGGGACGTTGCAGATTCCACCCGAGTCGGCCGGTCAGCAGACGCCACACCGAGGCCCTGGACAACGACACCCCCGTTACCTGCGCCACTACGGCGCCGACCCGTCCCAAAGTCCACAGGTCGGCCTCGAACCCATGACCTTGCGCTCCTCGCGTCAACGCCGCCCGGACCATCTCGGCCTGGGCGTCGTCCAGCTTGGGCGGGCGACCGGTGGCCGCACGGCACCGCAGGGCCGAAACGCCGCCCTCCTCCCACACCCGCCGCGCCAACGCCGCACACTCTCGGCACACACACCCACCGCCCGCGCGATCGCCGCACTCGAGGCCCCCTCCTCGAACAACTCCACCGCCCGAACACGCCGCGCCTCCGCCAACTGAGGCCGCGGCAAAGGAGGAAGAGACGAGTCGCCACCCGAAGGCGAGGGCCGTTAAGCCACCCCAGAAGCCTCCCACTCACCAAGCCAGCACACGCCCCTGAACTTACGAAAAGATCAGTAAGGGCAGGCAGCGCGCAGGAGCGTCGCGGTGTTCTGCTGCTCAACCCGGGCGGTCCCGGCGGGCCGGGCCTGAATCTGCCGGTGGCGGGCCGGAGTTGAGCCTCTCCCTGGCCGTGGCAGTACGACCTCATCGGATTCGCCCCGAGGGAGGTCGGCCAGAACTCCCCCGTCGGCTGCGGCCTGACGCGCGAGGAACAGGACGCGGAGCCCGCGTACCGGGCCGAGACCTTCGCGCAGGACGTACGGTGGGCACGCGCGGTGGCCGCCAGGTGACGGGCCCGGCAGGGCGACAAGCTGCGGCACCTCACCACCCGCAACACCGCGCGGGACATGGACGTCGTCCGTGCCGTGCTGGGCGAGGAGAAGATCTCCTACCTCGGCTTCTCGTACGGGACCTACCTCGGCGCCGGCTACACGCAGCCGTCCCCCGGCGCGCCGACCGGTTCGTCCTGGACAGTGCGACGGACCCGGCGCGCTATGGGCGGGGCATATTCCTGAGCATGGCGCGGGCTACCGAGCCCGCCCTCGCGCGGTGGAGCGCGTGGACCGCCCGGCGGCACGCGACGTACCACCTGCGCAGCACCCCGACCGAGGTCCCCGCGACCTTCTGGGACCTGGTCGCCCGGGCCGACCGCAGGCCCATCGCCGACCCCAGGCCCATCGCCGACCCCAGGCCATCGACGACAACGGGACTCTCCTCACCGGGGACAGCATCCGCGCCGGGCGGGCCACGTTCTTCCGGGTCCGGAAGGCCGCCGCAGGGGTCGCCGGGCGGAAGCGGGCGGCCGGGCGCGGGAAGCCGGACCCGTCCGGCACGCCCCGGCTCTGCCCAGGCCCCGGCCCCGGCCCCCGCCCCGCCGACGTTCGCCCGGGGCGTTCCCCCGGACAACGGGACCGCGAGCACCTGGGCCGTCCTGTGCGCCGACACCCGAGCGGCGTGGCCGCGCGACCCCGAGCGGTACCGCCGCGGCGCCATCCGCGGCAAGGTCCGGTATCCGCTGTACGGCCACTTCGCGGCCACCACTCGTCCGCGGCACCAACTCCTGTGCGGACAGGAGAGGCCACCCGCCACGCTCCACCTGACCACGCACAGGCTCCCCGCCAAGGGCCTGACCTGCCGGGCGTCCGCCGGGCAGTAGGCGCGGTCCCGCCTGCCTCCTGGCGAAACCCCCTCGAAGTACTGGCGGGTATCCCGCTACTGGCAGGTATCGCGATCAACGATGAGAGCTTCGGGCGGGCCGCGGAATCGAACCACTCGCGTGGCAACGATCCGTGTGGCCCCTGGAGCAACACCGAAGCTCTGAAGCCCCGTTCGCCTCCCCAGACACCACCGCGTTCCCCTAAAGGGGTCGTCCTCGCCATGTCACCGGGCACCCCACGCCAGTGCGCTGTATGTTGAGAAATGGCCTTAAATTTCTGCAAGTCCGACTCGCGGAAATCGGAGCGGCGAATCCCGTGGCGGGATGAAGGTGTGGTGGACGTGAGCGACGAGTTCGTCGACCCGCCGGACGGGCCGCGGTTCCGCGACGTCTTCCGGGCCCGCTTTCGTCGGCCGGACCCCCAACCGGACCCCCCACCGGTGCCCATGCGCCCACGGGTCGTGCCGAGGGACCTGCTTCCCACCTGGGCCGGGCCGAAGATCAAGCCGTGGGACCCGGACCTGCGGTTCGAACCGTTCCCCTACCTGCGCCGGGCCGAGCTGTCGGTGCCGGTCGCGCCGAACGCGGCCCCCACCGACACCGACGTCTTCGAGTCCCCGGACGGCATGATCAAGCTGGCCCTGCCCGGCTACGTGCTGGTCCACGACCGGGTCGGCGAGACCGACGAACCCCGGATCACCATCACCGACCGCGAGGGCGTGGACACCCTCCTGGTGACCTTGATGACCATTCCGCCCGCGGCGGGATGGGGCATCGGCACGCTGTTGCACTCCGTCGTCGTCGCCCTCACCTACCTGCTGCCGGTGACCGGAGGCGGCGGGGAGATGACGCACGAGCTGGAGTTCACCAAGGTCACCTGGGACGGCCCGCGTGTGGTCGCCGAGATGCCCCTCACCGCTCCGGGGCTGCGCGAGCAGCTCCTGGCCGCGATGTCGTCGCCGCGGTACAACGTGAACCTGGTGGTGATCCGCAGGGTCGCCGTGGGAGTCCCCACCGACTACCGGTTCGAACAGACCGGCGAGATCGGCTACGTGGAGCAGGTCCTGCGGTTCGACTACGTCTCACCGCCGACGCCCCTGGTCCTTTCCACCGCCCAGCTGGAACGGCTCGGCGGCGCCGCGGGCCCGGTGTCCCCGATGCGGCGGCTGCGGATCTCCTTCAACGGGCGCGGACACTCCTACTGGCAGGACCCGGTCCGCCCCGAGCAGTTCTTCTTCGTGCCCGACCGGTTCCTGCTGGCCCGGACCCCCACCGGGCCCGCGCTGCGGGTGCGTGCCGCCGACGCCGAGAGCGAGGAGGACATCCGGATCACGGCCGAGTTCTTCGCCCGCGCCGTGACCGACCCGCGCCGGCTGCGACAGGCCCGTCCGGCCCTGGAGGAGCGGGCCAGGACCGACGGAGCGACCGCCCCGGTCCGTTTGGAGGTGCTGCCGGAGGCACAGCCGGTACTCCGGCTCGCCCTGCCCGAGGGCGGCGCCGCGCCCTCGGCGCTGACGTACCGGCCCGGCGCGCTGATCGACCTGGAGCTGGGGGTGACGCACGCCGAGACGCTGAAGTACGACGACTTCCGGCTCGTCTACGAAGCGCTGCTCGGCTCCTCACTCAGCCTGCTGCGTGGCGAGGTGCGGATCGGCGCGGGCGGCGACCAGCCCGAGGACATTCCGCTTGAGCTGCGCCTGGAGAACATGGTGGGCGACGTCCTCACCCTCACCTTGGGCGAGGTGCGGCCGGACCGGATCACCGGCACCCTCGCGAACGACACCGAGAGCCCGGCCCGCGTCGACCGGCTCGGCGTGAGCGCCGTACTCGGCGAGAGAGAGGTGCCCCTGCGCGTCGACGGGCTGGCGGCAGGCCGCAGGCTGGCCGCGGGCGAGCGGGCGGAGATCGTTCTGGTGCCCGGCGAGACGCTGCCCGCCGGCGGCCCCGACCAGCTCCTCCTCGACCAGAGCGATGTGGTGACGGAGCCCGACCGGCAAGCCGTGTGGGACAGGGTCTTCGACCGCACGGCCAACCCGCAGCTCACCCGGAAGATCCAGGTGGAGGCGGTGGCGTCGATGTTCACCGCCCCGGACCGGCCCGCGGACCGGGTGGCCGCGTTCGTCGTGACGGTGGAGAACGGCGGCACCGTACGACTGACCGAGGCGGAGCTGTCGGCGGCGACCACCGTACGCACCCCGATCCAGCCGCTGCTCACCGGTGTACCGGTGCCGCCGCTGCGCTACCGGACCGAGACCTGGTGGCAGAGCGGCGGCATCGGGGAGAGCGCGTGGAGACAGACGTCCGCGACCATCCTCGTGCCGGTGCGGACGGTGCCGGCGCCATGACGCAACTCACCGGCCTCCCGGACCTCGGCCGCCCGCTCGACGCCCTGCCGGGCGCCGCCTACCAGGCACGTGACCATCTCGGCCTCGGAGTGCTGCTGCCCTCCGCGCTCACCCTGGAACCACTGCCGGAGGGCGGCGTCGCCCTCCTCGTCACCCTCCTGCGCGAAGGGCTCAAGGCCGGCGGCCGGATCGAGGCGGGGTTCACCGTCGAGACCCCCTTGACCGAAGCCGGCGAAGCCGCCGCCACCAGCGGAACCCCCCTGCTCCTATCGGCGGCCGAGCCGCTCCGCGGAGTCCTGGAGGTGACCGCCAGGTTCGGCACCCCCGGCGCGGCGCTGGCCCCGCCCGTCACCCTGGGCCCGGACACACTGACCACCACGCGAGTCGTCGCCGAACTCCCCGCCGACGCGGCGGTGTTGGCCGCCCGCCTGGTGCGCGACGGGACGGTGCCCGTGGACGCGGCGCTCAGGCTCACCTTCCAGGCCGTCGCGCCGACGCTGCCGCTGCGGGCGACCGTCGACCCCCAGGCCCTGCTCGCCACGTTGACACAGCGCTTCGGCCCCGGTGCCACGGTCCCCTTCGAGCGGCTCGCCACCGCCCTCGACGAGGCCGTGTTCGGTGCCCCCTCGCAGCCCGACCGGGCGGCGGCGCTCGCCCTGCGGCTGCGGCCCGCCGTGTCACGGCCCGAGCCGGTCGCCAGGCCGCTGCACCGGCTCCTCGACCAGGTCCCGGCGGCCGCCCTCACCCTGGACCTGGCCGACGCCACGGCCGTCGACGTGGACCAGGTCTGCACCCTCGACCTCGACGCGGCGGCCCGCGCGCTGGCCGCCGGCGATCCGGCGCGCCACGTCCGCGAGGTCGACGCGCCCGCACTGCCCACCGGCCGGACCACGGTGACGTTCGCGGTGAACCTCCCCGCCCCGGTGGCGGGCCTCGCCCTGCTCCTCGCCGATCTGCGGGTCCCGCCGTCCGCCGCGCGGCCCCAGGAGGTCACCGCGAGCGTGCCCCTGACCGCCCCCGGCGGCGTGACCTCCACGACGATCACCCTCGCGCCCGGGGAACGGCTCAAGGGCGAGGTGCGCCTGCGGGCGGTCCTGGACGGCGTCGGCGAGCTGGAGGGCCCGTGGCGGCCCGCGCACACCACCCTGCTGACGCTTGCCCCCGACGCGTTCCCCGTCCCCTTGACCGTGCTCCGCGCCACCCGCGCGCTCACCGCCCTCGCGGTCGCCGAGGTGCGCACGGCCGGTGGCACGACGCTCGGGCGGGTGGACGCCGCGGGCCCGGTGCTCGCTGTCCCGGTCACGGCGAACGACCCCCCTGCGACGATCACCGTACGGCCGCTCGGCCCCGGCCGGCCGGTCCAGGTGCCGGTGGACCGGCGGCGCATCGACCTGGACCCGGCCACGCTGCCGGGCTTCGGCACCCACCTGGCCCGGCTGCGGCACGCACCGGTGAGCGGCCCGCTGACCGTGCAGTGGCGCCCGGAGGGCGGCGAGGCGGAGCCGCAGACGGTCCGCCTCGACGCCGACCGGCCACAGGCGGACATCCGCTGGACCGCGACCTCGCCGTTCCAGCCGGGCGTGCTCTGGCGCGTCGGCTCGGCGGACTGGTCGGCCCCGGTGGCTCCCCGGGACTTCCTCGTCATCGACGTCGACCCGCCGATCCTCGTGGACGGCGTCGAGCTGCGGCCCGATCCCGACCAGCCGGGCAGCTGGACCTACGTCCCACCAGGGCCATTTCTCGACCACCCGAACGCCATCAGTCTCATCGACGCGGGCCCGGCCGCGTTTCTGCAGGTCACCAGCCGCATCGACCTGCCGGACGGGCGCCGGGACGCGGTCCGGCGCGGCCTGGGAGGCGGCATCGACATCCACCCGGCCGAGGTCAGGGTCACCCGGGTCGCCGTCGAGACGAAGTCACCGGACGGCGTCTGGACGGCTGTCGCCGAGGGCACCAGCTCCGGCATCCCGCCCTGGACCACCGCCCTGTCCGCGTCGCTGGACGGCGACCGGCGCACCGCGGCCCGGGCCGCGCTGGACGGAACGGCGGGCTGGATGGCACTCGTCGCCGAGTTGACCGTCGCCGGGCGGCCCGTCCGGCGGACCCGGGACATCGCCGCACTCATCGCCACCGCCCACGACTGAGGAGATCGACATGCTGCAGTTCCTCGGAGCCCTGGACCTCCCCGAGGCCACCGTCTACCTGGACGACACCGATGACACGCTGGGCTACGTCCTGCCCAAGAACGTGGTGCTGCGCAGGGACACCGGCGGCAAGGCCGTGTTCAAGTTCCTCAAGTACCGCACGACGAGGCCGATGCCCAACGGCGATGTAGGGGCCGGCCTTGTCTTCATGGACGTCGAGCTGTCACTGACCCCGGAACAAGATCAGGCCGTGCGGGTACGGTTCGCCCAGCACGTCACCGCGCGCCGCGGCCCTGGCGCCCCACCGGTCGCACCCGAGCAGGTCACGCTCTCCAAGCCCACGGTGACCAAGGCCGACGTGGTCGTGGACATCCTGGCGAGCAGCGGCGCGCTGGTGCAGAAGGTCAACCACGCCGGGACACCGTCGATGTACGGCAACAACGTCGTGGCGATCTCCGCCGAGCTGAGCCAGCTGGGCGTGCCCGTCTTCGAGGCGGCGATGAGCGGCCAGGGCGCCGGGGGAGTCCGGGTCGTGTACCACCTGCGCTTCGCGGGCCGGATGCCTCCGGTCACGGTGACCGGCACCTGGACCGCCCAGAAGTTCTACAGCTTCGTCCAAGACGTGGACTTCGAGGAGAACTTCTGGTCCGAGGACGACTTCAGCGAGACGGTCTCCGAACTCTTCGTCAACTCCGAGTCCCGTATCGTGCGCACCGATCCCGGCGCCCTGGAGACCAACGACCCCGAGGTCGCCAAGATGCTGACCGCGCTGGAGGCCTCGGTCGGCCAGCAGCTCGACGACGCGGTCAAGCGGAACCTGCTGGAGACGATCCCCCCGGAGAACCGCGACTTCTCCAAGATCCGCGACGAGGACTTCGAGAACATCCACCGCTCGGTCACGACCAACAAGATCGCCGACGTGCGGATCGAGGTCAGCAGGAACCAGGTGTTCGGCATCGACGTGTACCCCCAGGGCAACATGCAGTCCCTGCCCAGCCAGGGCTACAACTGGCCCGACTACATGCAGGAGGTGGACACCGACGATCCCTTCTTCCGCCAGCTCAACCTGAACATCCTGGTCAACGCCGACTTCACGGAACTGCCGATCTTCAGCGTCGAAGTGAAGATCGACTACCCTCCGCACACCGCGCGGCACGGCATCCAGACGTTCATGTTCCGCGGGCCCGAGGACGTGGGCAAGTTCACGGCGTTCATCGACGGCGGATCGACCGAGTTCAAGTACCAGTACGTGGTCAACTACGAAGGCGAGAGCCGCACGTTCACCTCGCCGTGGGTCACCGACACCACCACCGACCTGATCATCAACATCGACGAGCTGGGGCTCTGGCTGGTCGATGTGGAACTCGGCGACATGAACTTCGACCAGGTCAAGCGGGCCGTGCTGACCCTGGAGCACCCGCCGGTGAACGGCGCGCCGCTGGTCCAGCGGTTCCAGATCGACGCGCAGACGACGAAGCTGGCCGTCAAGGAGGTCCTGCTCCAGCCTGTCCAGCCCTACGGCGGATCGGTCAAGTACTTCATGCAGGACGGCCGCGAGTTCGTCAGGAACCTCAGCGCCCTGACCGGCCAGCGGTTCTACGTGGACGACCCGTTCTCCGCCAACCGGACGGTCCAGGTGCGCACCCGGGGCGACTTCGAACGGTCGGTGGACACCATCTTCCTGGACCTGTCCTACGACGACGAGGTCAACGGCTACCGGCAGACCGAATCGGTCGCGCTGTCGAAGGACAAGCGGTTCCTGGACTGGCGCTTCCCGGTGATCGACGAGCGGGGCGGAAAGGTCGTCTGGCGCACCGTCACCACGTTCCGCGACGGCAGCGACAAGGACTCGGGCGAGCAGACACTCACCGGCTCCCTGCTGCTCGTGGGCCCCGCCTCGGACACCCTGACGGTCACCGTGGTGCCCGACCTCGTCGACTGGACAGCCACCAAGCTGGCGAAGGTGACGCTCCACTACACCGACCCCGGCAACCAGATCGACGACACGCAGACCTTCGTCTTCCGCAAGGGCGACACGGAGAAGACGTACGAACGAGTCGTACTGGACCGGACGCTGAAGCGCTACGAGTGGCAGGCCGACTACTTCCCGCTCGACGGCAGTACTCCGCATCACACCCAGGGCACCGGCACCGACGAGGTCCTCATCCTCGAGAACCCCGCCTGAGAGGGCCGCGCACATGCTCCAGGAGAAGCCCCCGTACTACCGGATCGACGACAAGCTGATCCTCGGTGACCACGCCGACCCCCGGCAGTTCTACTGCATGCCGCTGGCACCGCGCTTCGTGACCCGCGCGGACGGCGCCATGGAGGTGCCGTCGTTCCAGCTCATCAAGTTCCGGTCGGAGACCCTCAGCGGCGGCTTCGCCGACTTCGACGTGCACCTGGGCATGACCGCCGCCGAACAGGCGGACGTGACAGCCGCGTTGAAGAGCCTGTCCGGCCTGTCACAGACTCCGCTGGTGTCGCCGCTGCCGGTCATCGACGGGTCGGTGTCGCTGATGCTCTTCGGTCACAGAGACGAAGGCGGTGGGGGAGCGGGCGGCGATCCGGTGTTCGTACGGACCGCCCTGCACGCCGCCAAGCCCTCGCTGTACGGGGACAACAGGGCCGCGTTCTCCGTCGAGCTGGACGAGCGCGGCACGACCATCCTGGACCGGGCGATGCGCGGCGAGCTGTCCCCCATCGGGGTCGTGTACAGCCTCGACTACCTGGCGCTGCGCCCGGCCTACCACGTCAAGCTCACCATCGACTGGGACCGGGTGCAGGACATCCTCGACACGTCGTTCGGTCACGAGGGCCTGTTCGACTCGGTGCAGATCCAGGACGTGATGGAGCGCCTCGAGGAAGAGCGCGCGATCGTCTACGAGGTCGACACGTTCGTCCCGGAGGACGACGAGACCGGCACGTTCACCCAGCGCCGTGACGCGGCCGCGGCCCGCGCCCGCGACATGATCACTGACGCGTTCTTCGAGAGTTCCCTCGCGCCGCTGCGCGAGGAGCCCGACGGCTGGGACCGGGCCCGCGAGGTGGTCAGCGCGTTCGCGCCGAGCCGGAGCACCCCGTCCGGCGCGTTCACCTACCAGCGCACGCACTACAACCGGGTGGACAAGAAACGGCTCGACGTGGACCTGTCGGAGCGGACGACCGTGCGCCGCACCATCTATCCGCAGGGCCATCTCAGCGGCCTGTTCAGGGAGTTCGGCGCGGGCCTCGATCCGGACCGGCTCATCATCAGCGTCGACGCCGACGACCCCTGGTTCAAGCGGCGCCGGCTCAAGGTCGTATCCCAGGCCGACTTCGTCCGCGACCCCGTACGATCCCTCACCGCGTCCGCGACGTACGGCGGCACCGTCAAGACGGTGCGCCTTGACGCCCAGCACACCCAGGACGAGATGAGCTGGCCCTCCACCCTCTCCGGCGGGGCGATGGTCCAGCCGGTGGACCTCACGTTCACCGTGGACCTGGTGCCCGCGGACGGCGGGGAACGGCCCGGAAGGCTGTCGTCCCCGCCCGTCCAGGTCCTTGGCGACACGGTGGCCCTGGAGCCGCGCGACCTGTTCTCCCAGGAGCCCATCCCGCTGCTGACCCGCCCCGGTTTCCCCTTCGACCGGTACCCGCACATCGACGTACGGCTGCGCTACGAGGACCCCGACCACCGCATCCGCCAGGACGACGTCGTCCGCCTCAGCGCGCAGCGACCGGACGCGACCTGGCACAGGTTCCTCGTGGGGGAGCCCGCGGGCCCGGTGCTCGCCGAGATCACCTACCGGGGCGCGGACCAGCGCGACCACGTCCTTCCGTCGGCTCCTTTGGCCGCGCCCCAGGTGGACGTGGCCGACCCGTTCCCGGCGCGGCTGAGGGTGACGGTCGTGTCGGCGCTCGACTTCACCCAGGTGGAACGGGCGTGGGTGGACTTCTCCTACGACGACGCGGCACACGGTGTCCACGCCGAGGACACCGTGGAGATCACCGAGGACACGCCCGTCGTCCGGCCGTTCGTCGTGGACCGGGTCGATCCGCGGGCCGCTCTGGTCCGCTACCGGATGACGCTGCTGATGCGCGACTCCACCGTGTTCGAGGGGCCGTGGTCGACCACGCTGCGGCCACGCGTCTTCGTCCGGGCGGACCTGCGCGGCCACCGCGCGGTGACCCTGCGCTCGCCGGCCGACTTCGCCGCCAAGGGACTGGAGCGCATCCACGTCGAGGCACGGGCACAGGACCCGCTCTCCGGCCTCTCGTTCGCCGACGCCTTCGACTTCACCGGTCCCGGCACCACCGGCGTGTTCGAGTTCGACTTCGTCGATCCGGCGCGGGATTCCTACGACTTGAGGGTCCGCAGGCTCTTCCGTAACGGCCTGTCCGAAGAGCAGGACTGGACCCGCTTCGACGACGACGTGGTGACCGTCCCCGCGACCACCTGACCCGGGAGGCCCCCGTGCTGCAACTCGGCAACGACACCTTCGAGGAGGACGGCGTCCAGGTCCTCAGGGACTCCGCCGATCCCACCCAGTTCTGGTACCTGCCCTCCAGGGTCTCCCTGGGCACCCTGCCGGACGGGTCGCCCGCGTTCACGTTCATCCGCTACCGGCCCGCCGTGGGCGACGCCGGGATCAGCGGCGGCGGGTTCCTCATGTTCCAGTCGGTGGTGACGCTCGCCGCCGCCACCCGGGCCAAGATCCTCGCGCGAGCGTCCGGTCTGATCCGTGGCGCCGAGCCGAGGCTGGCCCCGGCACCGGTGGACACCGGTACCGTGCGCTGCGTCGCGCTCAACCTCTCGGGCCCCGGCGGAACCACCGCCGAGCCCCCGCCCGGCGCCTTCGTCCCCGTCACGACGATCCTCGGTGCGACGAAGCCGTCCCTGGTGGGAGACGAGACGGCCGTCTTCTCGCTGGCCCTGTCCGAGCAGGGCGCCACCATCCTCAAGCAGGCGTTCGAGAAGGGCGCGACGCCGGTCGGAGTGATCTACGAGTTGCAGTACTCGGCGCTCACCCCCGACCTGCACGTGGAGATCACCGCCGACTTCGAGCGGGTCTACACGCATTTCTCCGCCGGTCTTGAGGCGCAGATCTACTGGCTGCGGGCCGGTATCGACGCCGGATTCGAGAAGCTCGTACAAGACGGCGCCATCAAGATCAATGTGATCGACTACGACACCGCCCAGGACCGCCAGGAGAAGGAGAAGTGGGCCCTCGACTTCTTCAAGAGCGAGTTGCTGTCGAAGTGGTTCGAGCCGTCACTGGACCTGGGCAAGCTCAAGGGCGCGGATCCGCCGGAGGGTCTGGACGCGGTCCTTGAGCGGCTGAAGAAGCTCCGGGGCGGCGGGGCTCCGGCGGGAGGTGGGGCGAGCGGGGGCGGTACGACGAGCGGCGGTGGGACGACCGGAGGAGGCGGGACGAGCGGTGGCGGGACGACCGGAGGCGGCGGGACGAGCGGGGGCGGTACGACCGGAGGCGGTACGACGAGCGGCGGCGGCACAGGGGCCGGGACCCCCGCAGGCGGCGCCACCCCCGGGCCACTGCCCGCCGCCAAACTGGTCACCACCACGACCAGCCCTACCCCCCTGCCTGCCGGGCACGGCCTGAGCCACACCCCAGCGGCCACCGGCACCACCGAGACCCTGCGCGTGCAGGGCCCGCCAGGCGCGGTCGTGACCGTGGACGGCCAGCCCCGCAACGCCGACGCCGACGGCAGCGTCACCGTGGACGTCCAGCCGGGCACCACGCATCCCGTCACCGTCCACTGGCCCGCCCCGGCCCCGGTCACCGAGACGTTCAAGCTGCTCTTCACCTTCGACCAACCGCACGAGCAGGGCTTCTCCCCGTCCCCTTCGAACCCCGTCTACTCCTCCTACCTGCTCAACTCCCCGCTCCCACCCGACCCCAAGTTCAGTCAGAGCGCCGCGCCCGGCCAGGCCGCTCCGCCGGGCGGAGCGGCCGCCCTGCACGCCTGGCTGGACCGGCTGTCCGGGGCCAAGGCGGTGACGGTCAGCGCGCACGCCAGCTACGACGGGAACGACGCGCCGCACATCGTCGCGCTGAACCAGCGGCTTTCCGAACGCCGCCTGGCCGTCGCCAAGGGGATCATCGCCAACCGGGCGACGATCACGGCGGCGCAGGCCGCGGGCTTCAGCCGGGGACGGGCCGCCGGCGGGGTCAAGCCGGAGGAGGAGCGGGTCCAGGACCGGGTCGCCGAGATCACCGGCCTGGTGGCAGCGCCGGGCCAGGCCGTCTCCCTCCAGGCCACGCTCTCGCGTGAGCCCCGCCCGACCACGCCGCCGACCGACCCCACCAACCCCACCAACCCCACCAACCCGACTGATCCGACCAACCCCACCAACCCGCAGAGCGGTTCCACCCCCGCCCTGGTCTCCTTCCGGCTGAGATTCGTCCGCCAGGAAGAGCGCAAGACACTCAAGCTCGTCTACGACCGGAAGAAGGCCGTGCAGCGCACCTACGCGCCGCAGGGATTCATCGGGCTGCTGCTCGACCAGCTTCCCGACAAGAGCAGCCATCTCATCGACGTGGACCTGGACGATCCGTTCTTCCGCAAGCTGAACGTCGACATCGTCTCGCCGGCCGACTTCGAGCGCGTCGGGCTCTCGTCCGCCGAGGTGTCCATCGACTACGGCGATCCCGCCGACGCGGCTCACCTCCGGCACGAGGAGTTCCGGCTGACCGCGAACGACCGCGGCCCGAAACGGTTCGAGACCTTCCTCAACGCCACCTACGACCTCGGCTTCCGGGTCGGAGTGCAGTACCACTTCGACGCGGGTTCCGGCTGGATCGGTGAGAAACTCGCCTACGAGCTGCCGCCGCGGCCCAGCGTCGACCGGACACTGACCGTGGACCCGGGCGACGACCTGGGGTTCCTCACGCTGCGGGTGTTCCCGGGCCGGATCGACGCCGGGATCGTGGAGGCGATCGACGTCCGGCTCGACTACGACGACGGGGCGTCCTTCGCCCACACCGACACCCTCCGGGTGGTCCCCGGCGGGGACACCCAGCTGTGGAAGCTGCGCCTGAGCGACCCGGCCGAACGCGCCTGGTCCGCGACGTTCACCCACCACCTCAAGAACGGCACCTCCCGCACCGGCGCCCCGCTCACTGGCGAGGCCTCGTTCCTGCCCGTCGACGACCCCTTCACCGACGCGCTGGACATCCGCGCCGTGCCGCTGTTCGGACCGGGCGAGGTCCGGGAGGCCTTCCTCGACGTCGAATACCACGACCCTGCCCACTCCTACGCCCGGACGGAGCGGATCGACATTCCGGGCACCGCCACCGAACCGGTGACCCTGCGCCTGGCCCTGCTCGACCCGGCACGCCGCACCTTCCGGCACCGGGTCACCGTCGTCACCACCGACGGCCGCCTCATCCAGCACGCGCCTGTGGACGGTGAGGAGACCATCATCGGGGTCGGCTTGGCATGACGCCTGCCCAGGTCCGCGCGCCCGGCATCCGTTCCGCCGTAAAGTCGCTGATCGCCCCACTGGCGGGCGCCGGGGCCGCCGGCCCTTCCCCGGAATCCGCCCGCTCGTCAGAGCCGGCAAAGCACCAGCTGCCCGTGGCACTGGACGAAGCGGTGGCCCGCCTGGAGGCGAGCGCGTGGCCGGAGGTGGCCGGTTCGTGGAGTCGGCTCACCCCGTCGGGCTTCCCCGTCGAGGTGACCGTACTGCCCGACCGGACGTGGCAGTGGGCCGCCGAGGTGGCCGGGCCGGAACTACCGGAACCGGCCCGGCTCGACCGGGCACTGCGCCTGCTCGACGGGGCCGGGGCCCCGCTCCCCTCCGCCACCCGGCAGGCGCTGGTCTCCCACCAGGCCGGGCGGGACCTGCGGTTCGGAGCCTGGATCGCGGGGCGCGGCGAGCGCCTCAAGGTGTACGCGGAACTCACCGCCGAGCGCGCGGTTCCCGATGCTGCCGTCCCTCAAGGCGGCCGGGCCTCCCCGGAGCCGTCCGGCAGGTCACCGGACGCGACCGCCAACCGCCCCGGCGTTCATCCGTCGGCGCTGCCGCCCGGCCTGCCCCTGCCGGAGCGCGTGGTGTCCGGGCTGGCACGGCTGCCGTGCGGCACGATCCCCCGGTTGCTCGGCGTGGAGCCGGCCCGGCAGCGGACCGAGCTGTATGTCCGGCTGCCTGCCTCGGGACTCGACGACCTGCTCCCCTTCCTCCGCGCGACCGGCCACCTCAAGGCACCGCGCGGGCTGGAGGAGGGCCTGCCCGACGGGGTGCGCCGCCTGTCGGGCCGCCGTCTCGGCCTGAGCATCGCCTGGGCCGCCGACGGCCCGCTGGAGCTGGCGCTGTTCGTGACCGCCCGCACCCTGTTCCCCGGCCACCCCCGGGGTCTGCTGGGCCTGGCCCCGTATCTCACCGGCCTGTCCGCCCGCCCCTGCCTCGTCACCCTGGTCCTCGATCCGACGGGCCGGACGGTGTCGACGCGCACGAGTGTCTGCCCATGGACTGACAGGCCGGGGCCGCCTCCGGTGGAGGTCGCGGAGGAGCTGGGATAGTGCCGCGACCGACAAAGCCCCGATTCGCCCCCGCCGTAAAGGTATGGACCGGATGCGCCGCCCCCATTTGGCGCGCTTTGAGTTCCCGGTGCGAGCGGTCCACTCAGTGGAACATCATTCGTCCTCCCGATAGGCCGCCGCTAGGCTGAGCGCCACTTCGTCATCGAGTTTCGCGAAGTCGTAAGGCATAAGTCGTAGGGCATAAGCCACAAGGCATAAGCCGAAATGCGCAAGAGGCAACAGGCAAGCAGCGCGCCGTGCGGCGCGGCCGCGACGCGGTGAACCGCCGCACCCCGCACGCTCGTTCGGTCATGACGCCATCGTCCCGGCCGAACTCGACCCAAAGATTTCCTTTCGACACTGCGCGCAGCACCGCTGCGCCCGGACAACGGGGAGTGGACCGATGACGAGCCAAGTGGCGACCGTGTCCGGCGGTCCTAACGAAATCGTCTGGGATATCACCTACTCCTGTCCCCTGCGATGTACGCACTGCTATTCCGAGTCGGGACGGCGCGCTTCCCGGCAGCTGTCGCCCGAGGACATGGTGCGGGTCACGGAGGCGATGCTGTCGCTGCGCCCCTCGGCCATCGTGCTCGCGGGCGGCGAACCGCTGGTGGTGAAGGGCCTGCCGGAGGTCGTCGACCGCGTCGTCGGCGCCGGAGTACAGCTCTACCTCTACACCAGTGGATGGTCTGTGCGCAGGTCAGCCATCGACGACGTGCTGGCGAAGTGCGCGGATGTCAGCGTGAGCGTCGACGGCGCGACGGCCGAGGTCCACGACGCCGTCCGGGGCAGGGCCGGGTCCTTCGACCGTGCCATGGCGACGCTGGCGCTGCTCGACCGGTGGGTCGCAAAGCGGCGGGCCGAGCAGGCCGAGCACTGCGCCCTGACCCTCGACGCCACCCTCGTACGCAGCGGCTTCGACCAACTGGAATTGTTCTGCACCGACGTTGTTCCACGGTTTCCGGAACTGCGTCAGGTCTCCTTCGGCGCGGCCATGCCGATCGGCCTCGCCAGCCGTTCCGGTTTCGCCCGGCATGAACTCCTGACCGACGAGCAGGCCGACCACCTGGTCGATCCCCAGCACGTCGAACGGTTACGTTCCCTCGTACCGCCATCGGTCCAGGTAACGGTCAACGACAATCGGCTGCTCCGCTACCACCCCGACCTCCTCGCTCAAGGCCGCATCCCCGCGATGCAAGTGGAACCGGACGGTCACGTACGGGCGATGGCGATATACGAGGGCACCGTCGGCAGCCTTCTCACCGACCCGCCGATGGAATTGTGGAAGCGTTCGGTCGCACGCTGGAGCGACCCGTTCGTGACCGAAACGCTTTCCTCCGTGTACACCATGGAGGACTGGGCCGCGGCGACTCGCCGCATCGACTACCGGTTCGGCACGGATGCCGACCGTGCCCGCATCGACGCCCGTCCACCCGTGATTCCCCAAGGCCTTCCCGCCGGCTGAACACGCGTCGCTCGGCGGGAGGAAGCACAGCCATTCCGATACCGAAAGGGGGTGTATTCGCATGGAATTCGACGTGACTGCCCTGCAGGTCCTGGAGGAGCCCGAGCCCGAGCTGGGCCTCTTCCCGTGCTGCGGCACCTGCTGAGTGCCACCGGTCCGGCCCGCCGCCCACACCGCTCGCGCGGGGGAGGCGGGCCGGACTCCCACCGACCGGTGACCGCCCCGGAGAAGCGATGTCTCACGTTCACGTCCGCCACGCGCTGCTCGCGCCCGCGCCCGCCGTGGCCAAGGCCGTCGCGACAGCCGTCGCGGTGGGCGCGGGACTGCTGCTTCCCGTGGTGCTGGCCCGCGTGGTCGACCGGACGCTGGCGGGCGCCGACACCGACGCGTGGCTGCTGGTGTTCGCCGCTCTGCTGATCGTGCGCACGGCGGCCGAGGCGGGCGGTGAGATCGCGGGCGTCGCGGCGGAGACCTCCGTCCTCGCACGCCTGCGCCATCAGCTCGTACGGCAGGTGTTCCTGCTGGGCGTGCCCGGCTCCTGGCGCCACGCGCTCGGCGACCTCATCGCCCGCCTGAGCGGAAACGCCGTGTCGGCGGCCAAGGCGGTGCCCTACCTCGTCGAGGCCGGAGTGGAGATCCTGGCCGCCGTCTGCGGGGCGGTGGCCCTGTGCTGGATCGACTGGCGGGCCGGACTCACCTTCCTGGTCACCGCGGCCCCCCTGGCGTTCGCGGTCAGGCGGCTCGCGCTGCGCTCGTCGAGCGCGTTCGCCACGTATCTCGCCCGGCTCTCCGACATCGCGGCCCGGCTGACCGACGCGGTCTTGGGACGCAGGACCATCCGCGCCTGCGGAACCGGCCCCCGCGAAGTCGCACGCGTGCTGGCTCCGCTGCCCGAGCTGGCCCGAGCGGGCATGGCCACCTGGCAGGTCCGGCGCGCGGTCTCCTGGCAGGTCGCCCTCGCCCAGACCGTCATCAGGGTCCTCGTCCTGCTGGTCGCGGGCCTCGGCGTCGCCGACGGCCGGATCTCTCCCGGCGCCTTCTTCGCGCTGACCCTCTACCTCACCATCGCCCTGGGGTTCGTCCAGCAGGTGGACACCCTGCTCTTCCTCGCCGACGCGCGGGCCGGCGCGGCCCGCGTCCGGGAACTTTTGGCCGAACAGCCCCCGGCCACCAAAGGCACCGCACAACTTCCCGCCGGGCAGGGCGAGCTGTCGTTCCGCGAGGTATCGGTGCGGCGCGGCAGCCGTACCGTACTGGACGCCGTCAGCCTGGACGTGCCGGCCGGTGCCGTGCTGGCGGTCGTCGGCCCCTCCAGCAGCGGCAAGACCACGCTCGCGCTGCTCGCGGGCAGGCTCATCGACCCCGACGAGGGGGACGTGCTGCTGGAGGGCGTCCCCCTGCGCGCCCTCGACCCGGCCGCCGTCCACGCCGCCGTGGGGTACGCCTTCGGCCGCCCGGTGCTGCTCGGCGACACCATCGGCGACGCCATCGGCTTCGGCGGCGGATCCAGGAGCGACGCCGAACACGCGGCCCGCATCGCCCAGGCCGACGACTTCATCCGCAGGCTCCCCGCCGGGTACGACACCAGGCTCGACCACGCCCCGCTCTCCGGCGGGGAGTGGCAGCGCGTCGGCCTCGCGCGGGCCATCGCCGGCCGACGGCGCGTCCTGGTGCTCGACGACGCCACGTCCAGCCTCGACACCGTCACCGAGGCCCGCCTGGCCGCCGCCTTCACCGAGGGCCTGGCCGGCCGCACCCGGCTGGTGATCGCACACCGTGCCGTCACGGCCGCCCGGGCCGACCTGGTGGCCTGGCTCGACGAGGGCCGCGTGCTCGCGGTCGCGCCCCATCACACCCTGTGGGCCACCGAACCCCGCTACCGCGCCGTCTTCGGGAGCGCGACGTGACCGGCGGCGGGCACGCGCTGCTGCTCGGCGTGCTCCGCCGACGGCGCGGCACCCTGGCGTGGATCGCGCTCTGGTCCGTCGTCGAAACCGCTCCCGTAGCGGTCTCGGGACTGCTGATCGCCACGGCGATCGACCACTTCCTGGCGCACGACGTGCCGCCCGCCACCGGGGCGCTCGCCGCGCTGCTGGCGGCCGCGCTGGTCGGGACGGTGGCCACCCGCCGCCTCTTCCCCCTGATGGCCGCCGTCATCGAGCCGGTGCGGGACGCCTTCGTCACCGCGCTGGTCAAGGGCGTGCTCACCGACGCCGTCCACGCGGCCCACCCGCCGGACCTGGCCTCCGTCGCCCGGCTCACCCAGCAGGTCCAGACGGTCAGGGAAGTCCTGCACGCCGGACTGCGCATCGTCCGCCAGATCGTGTTCGCCTCGGTGGCCGCGCTGGTGGGACTGAGCCTGCTCGCCCCGCTGATCGCCCTGATCAGCGGCGGGCTCCTCCTGGCGGCGCTCGCGCTCTTCGCCTGGCTGCTGCCGGGCCTGGCCGCGCGCCACAAGGCGGTGCTGCTCGCCGAGGAGGACGTGGCCCAGCGGGCAGGCACCGCCTTCAGCGGGGTCCGCGACGCGATCGCCTGCGCGGGTGAGCACCGGGTCGTCGCGGACGTCGACCGGACCGTGGACGAGCAGGGGCGCCGCGCCCGCGCACTGGCCAGGGCGACCGCCGCACGGACACTGGTGGTCTTCGTCGGCGGCCAGCTGCCGGTGCTCGTCCTGCTGGCCGCCACACCCGCACTGCTGCGCCACGGCCACCTGAGCCTCGGCGAAGTCGCGGGCGCCGTCGCCTATCTGACCGTCGGCCTGGAGCCCGCGCTGCGCCGGTTGCTCGAGGTCATGGCCACGTGGGGCCTGGAGATGGCGGTGAGCGTCGCCCGACTCGGCGAGACGTTCACCGAGCCCGCCCAGCCACCGGGCACCGGCCGCGCCCCGGACGCGTACGACCTCCGGGTCGAAGGCCTCACCTTCGCCTACGGACCGCACGCCACGCCGGTCGTCCAGGACCTCGACTTCACCGTGCCGGAAGGGAGCCACCTGGCGATCGTCGGCCCCAGCGGCATCGGGAAGTCCACCCTGGCGGGGCTGCTCACCGGACTCCTGACCGCGCGGCACGGCCGGGTGCTGCTCGGCGGCACCGCCATCGACGGCATCGACCCGCGCGAACTGCGCCGTCACCTGGCCCTGATCCCGCAGGAGGCGTACGTGTTCGCCGGTACGCTCCGCGAGAACCTCGTCTACCTCGCGCCCCGGGCCACCGAGTCCGAGATCGCCCGGGCCCTCGCGGCCGTCGGCCTGCGGACGGTGGCCGACCGGCTGGGCGGCATCGACACCCCGGTCGGCGTGGGCGGCGCCGACCTGTCGCAGGGCGAGAGGCAACTCGTCTCGCTGGCCCGGGTGTACCTGTCGCCCGCCCGGCTCGTGATCCTCGACGAGGCCACGTCCGGTCTCGACCCGGAGGCCGAGGCACGGGCCGAGGCCGCGTTCGCCCGACGGGCCGGAACGCTGATCGTCATCGCGCACCGGATCAGCTCCGCCCACCGCGCCGACCGGGTGCTCCTGCTGGACGGGGACACGGCGCACCTCGGTACGCACGACCAACTCGCCGCCGCCTCCACGCTCTACGCCGACCTGGTCGGCCACTGGGACCACGAGCGCGGCCGTCCGCTCACGCCTTCCGGCACCAGAGGAGAGAAGGATGCAGATACCTGACCGCCCCGGCTACATCCTGTGGGACATCACCTACCACTGCCCGCTGCGCTGCACGCACTGCTACTCCGAGTCGGGCAGACGACCGTCGCGGCAGCTGAGCCTCGACGACAACCTCCGCGTCGCCGACGCGATCATCTCGCTCGCCCCGGACAACGTCGGCCTCGGCGGCGGTGAAGCACTGGTGGTCCCGGGCATCTTCGAGATCGTCGAACGGCTCATGAGCGCCGGGATCGGGGTGTTCCTCTACACCGGAGGATGGCCGCTGCGCGAGCGCGCGATGGAGGAGATCCTGCGCCTGCGGCCCCAGGTGCACATGAGCGTCGACGGGGCCACGGCGGAGGTGCACGACCGCATCCGCGGCCGGGCCGGCTCGTTCGACCGTGCCATGAAGGGGCTGCGGCTCCTGGACGACGCGTCGAGGACCGCACGGCAGCACGGCGGACCGCCCCTGAAGTTCGGCATCGACAGCACAGTCGTGCAAAGCAGCTTCGACCAGATGGAACTCTTCTGCACGGACGTGGCCCCCCGCTTCCCGGAGATGGACTTCCTCTACCTCAGCGCGGTCGTGCCCTCCGGGCTCGCCAACCGGCCAAGCTTCGTGGAGCGGGAACTGCTCAGCGACGAGCAGGCCGCGCGGCTGGCCGCACCCGAACTCACCGAGCACCTGAAGGCCCTGGCGCCCGCCTCACTGGAGCTGGCCGTGTCCGACAACTGGGGCACGAGCATGCACCCCGACCGCATCGCGGCGGGCTCGTTCTTCGCCGCCATGGCCGTGGAGCCGGACGGAGCCGTCCGCGCGATGTGCATCTACGAGGGCGTGGTCGGCAACATCCTCGACGACGACCCGCTCCTGCTGTGGAAACGCGCGGTCGCACGCTGGCACGACCCGTACGTGGTGGAAACCCTCCGACCGGTCCGCACCATGCGGCAGTGGGCCGAGGCCGCCCGCCGAATCGACCGCCGCTTCGGCACCGCCGAGGACCGAACCCGTATCGACCTGCGCCCGGAGTTCTCCGCGGCCCTCCCGCTCCAAGGACGCTCATGACCTCCAGCGATCCGCTGCTCGTCGACTGCGCCGAGGCGGCACTCGCCCGCCACGACGGCCCGGGCTGGCGGACCAGGCCGAGCGACTTCTGGTGCTACGTCGAACCCCCGCGCGGACGTACGGTGCGGCAGGGGTGGAAGCTGCACCTCTCCGCGACCCCGCTGTCCGCGCCCCTGGTACTGGCCCGCGCCGCCGAGGTGCTGCTGCGCCAAAGCTGCCCGTTCAAGTTCGCCAGGACCCTCACCCGGGTCGAGGAACTCGGCTCCCGGCTGTGCCCTCGCGGCGCGGGCGGCAAGTTCCTCACCGCGTACCCCGAGTGCGACCAGGAGGAGGTGCGCGAGCTGGCTGAGGAACTGCACCAGGCCACCGCGGGCCTACCAGGGCCGGGAATCCTCTCGGACCGGCCCTACCGGCCGGGCAGCCTGGTGCACTACCGGTTCGGGGTGTTCACCGGCATCCCGATGCTGGGCAACGACGGCAGCTACGAGGCCCTGCTGATCACGCCGGACGGCCGTCTCGTACCCGACCGGCGCGAGGCATGGTTCTCCCCGCCCCCATGGGCGCCGCGCGACCCCTTCCATACCGGGGCCGACGCCGCTCCGGCCGCGCCCACATCCGTGCTGCTCGACGACCGTTACCTGGTACGAAAGGTGATCCGCCACGCCTTCACCGGCGGGACGTTCCTGGGCACCGACCGCAAGACCGGCGACGACGTCGTCATCAAGCAGGCACGGGCGCACACCGGAGCGGGCCTCGACGGGCAGGACACCCGCGACCGGCGACGGTACGAAGCCGAACTGCTGGCCCGGCTGGCCCCTTCGGGGCGCACACCGCACCCGGTCGCCGTCTTCGAACAGCAGGGAGACCTGTTCCTCGTGCAGGAGGCACTGCCGGGCGTCACGCTGCGCCAGTGGGTGCGCGACCACCTCGTACCGGACGACGGCGGGCCGTGGGGCGGGCAGGTGCCCCGACTGCGTGACATCGCCCGCGAACTCGTGGACCTGCTGCGGCTGGTGCACGACAACGGACTCGTCACCCAGGACTTCCACCCCGGCAACGTCATGGTCCTGCCCAACGGCGAGCTACGCCTGATCGACCTCGAACAACTCGCCGAGGCCGGGACGCGGGTGAAGCGGTCCCACACCCCCGCCTATGCCGCACCGGAGCAGCTCGCCGCGCCGCCGTTCGGGCCCGCCCCCGCACCTTCCGCGAGCCTGTACAGCCTCGGAGCCACCCTGTTCTTCCTGGTCAGCGGGGCCGACCCGGCGCTGGCCCCGGACGAGGGGCAAAAGCGCCCCACCGCCGAGCGCATCGCGCACTGGCTGCGGCGGATCACCCCGCGCAACGCGGCGGCGCGGGCACTGGCACCGGTCGTCGTCGCCCTGCTGGACGCGGATCCGCAGCGGCGCCCCGCTCTCGACGCCGTACCCGCCCTGCTCACCGCGGCGGACGCACCTGAGGCACCGGCCGCGCCCGCTCACGTCAACGGCCATGACCCGGACCTGGACCGCCTGGTCTCGGACGGCTTCGCGCACCTGCTCGCCACCATGGATCCGGCGGACGACCACCGCCTGTGGCCGACGCAGCGCGGCGACGCGGACACCGATCCGCTGAACGTCCAACACGGCAGCGCCGGTGTACTCGGCGCGCTCGTGCGCGGCTGCCGGACCGAACGAGGACTAGTGGACGCCGTACGGGTCGCGGCCGACTGGACGGCGCGCCGCGTCGCCCGCGAACCGCGCGCGCTGCCCGGCCTGTACTTCGGCCGCTCCGGCACGGCCTGGTCCCTGCTGGAGGCCGGCCGCCTCCTCGATGACGAGCGACTGCGCCAACAGGCCGCGGACCTCGCCCTACGGGTGCCCGTGCGCTGGCCGAACCCCGACGTCTGCCACGGCACGGCCGGAGCGGGCCTGGCCCAGCTGCGGTTCTGGGAGGCGACCGGCGACGAGGAGTTCCTGGACCGGGCCCGGACCGCGGCCGACACGCTCAGCACGGCCGTCGAGCACCGCGACGGCCAGGTGAGGTGGCCGGTCGCCGCGGATTTCGCCTCGGCTCTCGCGGGCGTCTCCCACTACGGCTTCGCCCACGGGGTGGCCGGAGTGGGAACGTTCCTGCTCGCGGCGGACCACGCGACCGGCGAGGCCCGCTACACCGAACTCACCGTCGCCGCTGCGGACACCCTGGGATCGCTCGTACGCTTCGACCGGGGCGCCGCGTACTGGCCCGGCCACGACAACGGCGGGCTCCTGAAGACCAACTGGTGCAGCGGGTCCTCCGGGATCGGTACCTTCCTGGTCCGCATGGCACGCAGCGCGGGCGCGGAGCGGTACGCCGCCCTCGCCGAGCAGGCGGCCGTGGCCGTGCGCCGCTCCCGCTGGCACATCGGGATCTGCCAGTGCCACGGCCTGGCCGGTGACGGCGACTTCCTCCTGGACCTGGCCGACCTGCTGGGCGACAAGCGCTACCGCGAGTGGGCGGCGGACCTCGCGGAGAGCATCGAGCCCCGCCACGCCCTGTGCCAGGGCCGCGTGGTCCTGCCCGACGACACGGGCATGGCCGTCACGGCGGGTTTCAGTACCGGCCTCAGCGGGGTGCTGGCCTTCCTGGTCCGCCTGCGCGACGGCGGCCCCCGGCTCTGGCTGCCCGACTGCCTCGCGGGCACACCGTGCTGACCTCGGGCGGCACCAGCACGCGCCAAGTCCGCCGCCGAGGTCGTTGTCATGCCGCACGAGACCGCGAACCGGCAGGCGTACGAGTCCGCGAACGGCGAGTTGCTGCGCCGTGGAGACCGGCTCGTTGCGGTGTGGGACGGTACGCCGCCCTCGGGCAGGGGAGGTGCTACGGCGGACACAGTCGAGCAGGCACGGGCCGAAGGGCTTGCTGTCGACATTGTGTGGCCACAGGGCGCGGCTCGCCGAGGCTAGCGGCCACAGAGTGAAAGGCCTCCTCCCGCCAGAAGGCGAGAGGGGGCTAAGCGTTTCAGCGGGCCAGCAGCGCGAAGAGGCCGGACCCGGCGCCGATCTACCCCGACGAGCGCGGCGATGGTCGGCAGCGGCCGTTGGCCGTGCTCCAGCGCGTCCAGGCGTTGCTCGTGCTCGTTCGGGCCTGTTCGTCTACTCGCTGCGCTGCGCCAGGAGGGCGAGCACCGCGGCGAGGGGGGTCTTCAACACACGGCAGGGGGCGTCTGCGCACACAGGAAACCGCCCGGTCCTCCCCCAGGAGAGGGCCGGGCGGCCGCGCTCGGTGTGAGGACCGAGCGCGAAGCGGGGGCGGTGGACGGACATCACACTGCCCCCGCGGCTTATGCGGACACCGGGCGGTCTCTGGCGCGCTCGCACTGGACGTGCACGTAGCCGAGTTCCGGGCCCCGGCGGCTTTGCCAGAAGTACGGTCGGAAGGTGCTGCCGCGTGCGAACGTCTCGCAGTTCAGGCACCAGACCGCTTCCCGTCCGATGCACTCCCGGGCGGTCAGGTGTGCGATGCGCAGCGTGGTGTCGGTGTCGCACCGCCCGCCCGCGCAGGCCGCGCAGTCCAGAACGTGGTCATTCCAGGCGACGTACGTGGACACGACCTGGCTGTGGGCGGCGTAGCAGGGGCGGCAGGCCTGGGGCCACCAGCCGTGGGAGCCGCCGAGGTCGACGCGGTCACCGTGCCGGAGTGTGCGGGGGCACCAGACGCAGGCATTGCCCTGGACCTGCTCAACACCCAGGGCGGGGCCCTGGGCTACGAGGGCGTTCAGCAGCCGCGCGACGTTGGGAGCACTCATCGGGGCTTTGTCGGGCAGAACCGCCGCACTGCGGTGCGCCAGGCTCGCAGGTTCCCGCGCAGGTACAGGCCCGCCCCGCATGGCTTCCCTTTCCAGTTCAGGCCGCAGCGGGGACAGGTCCACAGGTGATCCAGATACGCGAGATAGGCGCGCTCGGCGACGGCCTCCAGCGGGTGCAGGCCGGCGGACATCATCGCCCCACCGTCCTGAGGGAGTCGGTCGTCGCGAGCAGTGTGCGCACGTGGCGGGTGTCGCAGAGGGCGCCGGGGTGTGGGGGCAGCACCACCCAGCGGGAGAGCACCGTCACGTATCCGGGGCGAGGGACGCCGAGGTAAGTGCCGGTCGTGAGCCGCTCGGCCGGGCCGTCCCAGTCGGCGCTGGGCGCGATGAGTACGTAGTACGGGCCGAGGCGGCTGCGGGCGTCCCGGATCACCGGACCCTCCAGCCAGGCACGCAGCACCTTGGCCACTGCCTGCTCTTCATCGCTGCCCACCACGTAGTGGACCCGCTCGGCCGGAATGCGGATCGCGTCGAAGCGGCGGCCAAGCGGGAGCAGCGCGACACCGTGCTGCTCCCACGCCGCCCACACCACGCCCGGTCGCGGGTCGGCCTTGGCCAGGCAGCAGGCGGCTGCCAGGAGTTCTCGCACGGTCAGTGGGGCCTGCTCTTCGGGGTTGCTTTTCGGTGCTGGCACGGGGGCCGTACTCTCGCCCATGTCGACTCCTTCTCAGTCGGCCATGCCCCGGGGCCGGTCGCACGGTCGCCGTGGTCTTCCGATCCATCGAAGTCCTTCGCCGGTACGGGCGGAGGAGCCATCAAGGGGCCAGCCAGGGGCCAGTTGCACGGGTAGCGTGATGGTGAGGAGGCCCCTGCATGGACGAGGCGATGACGGCGCGACGCGCTTTCGGTGCGCACCTGGCCGCGTTGCGTAGGCGAGCACGGCTGACGCAGCCTCAACTCGCCATGCGGCTATGCGTGATCAGCGGCACGGCAACGGTGACCCGGAACGATGTCTCCCGGTGGGAGCGGGGGAAGCGTGTGCCTGACGCCTGGCTCCCATCATTGGCCGTCGCCCTCGCCACGCCGCTGGAGGAGTTGGAGCGAGCCGCCGCGCATGCCCGGGGCGAACTACCGGAACCGCCGCAAGATGACCACCCGCACGCTGTCGTGCAGCAGCGGGCAGGGTGGCTACTTGCTCACGACTCCGCGCACGGCGGTGACCATGTGGCTGATGCTGGCGTACAGGTTTGGCGTGCCGAGCGAGCCCAGATCACAGGTGACGACAAGGCTCACCTGGCCGTGGTCTCCGAAGTCGCAGAGATCGCCGGATGGTTACTGTTCGACGCGGCCCGCCCAGAGGAAGCACGCGCTGCCTGGCTGGAATCTCTGCACCTTGCCCGTGCGGCCGGTGATCTGACCATGCAATGGTTCGCCATGAACCTGCTCGCCATGGAAGCCGCACAGAGTGGGCGCGTGGGTGAGGCACTGGCCCTCTGCGAGGAGATCACGAGCAGTTCGGTGCCCCCGCGGGTAGCGCTTCTCGCTGAAGTGCGGCGTAGCCGGGCGCTCGCCGCTGCCGGTGACCACACCCGCGCCCTCCAGGCGATTGGGAGGGCCCGTAGCCGCCTGGAAGACTCGGTCCATTCTCGGGACCCACACTGGACATGGTGGGTGGATGACCTGGAAGTCACGGGACACGAGGGCGAAGTGGCGCTGCTGCTCGAAGAGCCTGCGCGAGCGGTGCCGCGTTTCGAGCGGACCGGAGAGCTACTGGAGACGGCCAACCCCACAGGCCGTGGCGCGCTCTACTACGCCACCGCCGAGTTGGACGCGCTAGTTCGGCTCGGCGCATGGCGCGAGGCTGAGGCGCCATTGCTGCGCCTCAAGCCGCTCCTGGGGAACGTTGCGTCTTCCCGGATCCGGGGGCGTCTGCGGCCCACGTTGCGTGCCATCGACCGGGACGGACCGACTTGGCTGGCCGACACTGCTCATGAAGTTGTGGGGGACCAGACCCAGGCGTGACGAAGCGCCCCCGCCCTCCCGAAGGAGAGCAAGGGCGAAGCGTTTCAGCGGGCGATGAGTGCGAACAGACCGGACCCAGCGCCGATCACCCCGGCGAGAGCCGCTACCGTCGGCAGCGGCCCACCTCCTCCGCTCCAGGATGTCGAGCCGCCGTGCGTGGTCGTTGAGTGTTTTGTCCGTCTGGTTGCCGTGCTGTGCCAGGAGTGCGAGCTGGCCGCGTTGTTCGGAGATCCCGACCTTCATCGTCCGGTGCCGCTCGGACAGCTCCAGTGCGGCATCACGTGCCCCGGCGCCGAGGACGGCGAGGAAGGTCTGGGCGAAGGTGTTGACGCCCCGTTCTGCGGTCGCCTTCCAGGTCTCGTGTAAGGCGCGCTGGAAGGCGTGGCAGGCGCTGGGAATGCGCGGGCGTTGTGTCTGAACTGTCGGGCTGTCTTGTTATGTGGCTGCCCAGGGAATGAGAGGGTTTTGCAATTTGGGTATGCGGCTTAGCTCAGCAGAATTCTTGGGTGGCCGTTAATTCCCTGAGGGGGAGCGGAAGAATCTGATGGAGCGTCAAGAATGCTCCTGATACTCTGTCAGGTCAACGAGGGAAAGCTGGAACTGACCACCCCTTACCCTCCTAGCCAGCCAAAGGAATTCGCGGAGCGAATTCCTTAACCGAATCGCGGAGCGATTCGGTTGCCGGGCAACGGAGTTGACCGGCGCCGGCCCGGAGGGCCGGCAGAGCAG